>NZ_JBOFOO010000001.1:0-1241 GCF_051659485.1 Craterilacuibacter sp.
CAGGTACCGGCACGTGCCGAGATTATCCTCGAAGGCCATATCCACCCCGACGACACCGCCATGGAAGGCCCGTACGGCGACCACACCGGCTATTACAACGAGCAGGACCGCTTCCCGGTGCTGACCATAGACCGCATCACCATGCGTGAAAACGCGATCTACCACAGCACCTATACCGGCAAGCCGCCGGATGAGCCGGCCATTCTCGGCGTGGCGCTGAACGAGGTGTTCGTACCCATCCTGCAAAAGCAGTTTCCCGAGATCGTCGATTTTTATCTGCCGCCCGAAGGCTGCAGCTACCGCATGGCGATTGTCAGCATCAAGAAGCAATACCCCGGCCACGCCAAGCGCGTGATGATGGGGGTGTGGTCTTTCCTCAGGCAGTTCATGTACACCAAATTCATCGTGGTGGTGGACGATGACGTCGATACCCGCGAGTGGAAAGAAGTCATCTGGGCGATTACCACCCGCATGGACCCGGTACGCGACACGCTGCTGATCGAAAATACACCGATCGACTATCTGGATTTCGCCAGCCCGGTTTCCGGCTTAGGCGGCAAGATGGGACTGGACGCGACCAATAAGTGGCCGGGCGAAACCACGCGCGAATGGGGCACCCCCATCGTGATGGACGATGCAGTCAAGGCGCGGGTGGATGCGATGTGGGGGGCGTTGGGACTGTAGGTTTTATACCAAACAATGAAGCTTTTAATGCGATGGCCGACGCAATTAAAATGACATGATGATAGGATTCGAACAATCTGAATGTAATGAGAATTCCATCATGTCCGCCGGCCGTCAACTTCAAGTCAAAAAACTATTTGCCCTCACCCTGATCGCGGCCTCCCTTGTAGCCTGCGGTGGAGGCGGCGGCAGCGGACCGGATTCGGTAACGCCAGGTCAAGGGGACGGCGGTACAAATGGAAATGGTAGCGTGGTGCAGCCCTCGGCCACCCCTGCCACTATCGAATTTATATCCTCCAGCTCCGGAGATACGACAAGTCCAGATGACGCTATGATCATCCGCCCCACATCAGTGGGGGGAATAACTCAGACGACACTCAGTTTTCTGGTTAAGGATGCCAATGGCGCTCCAGTTGCCAATCAAACGGTCAACTTCAGCATTGAAACAGAAGGCACTGGTCTCACACTTTTAAGCAGTCAGCCAGTAACAGACAAAGATGGCATCGCCAAGGTAATAGTCAAGGCTGGGGATATCAGCACTGCAACCAGCATTAAAG
>NZ_JBOFOO010000002.1:0-2812 GCF_051659485.1 Craterilacuibacter sp.
GGCTGAACCCCGAGGCTTGCCGCGCCCCCGGTCAAAGCCGGTCAGCCACATGTCGCGCACGATGACCAGCTGCAGCGGGTCGGCTGGGTCCTTGAAACGCTGCTCCAGCCGCTTCTTCACCTGCTTGGGGTAGACGTGCGGGCGCAGCAGCGCCTTGTCGGAAGCCGAGCCGGTCATCACGATCTTGATCGCGCCCTGATCCGGGTATTCGTCGTGCCAATCGGGGCGCAGCGCGCAGATCGCGTTATACAAATGCACGCAGATCTCGCGGCTCATGGCCACCACCATCGCCTTGCCGCGCTGCGCACTCTGCCGCGCCTCGAAATGCACAACCAGGTCTGCCGCCACCTGCTGGATGCGCGGGTCGGCACCAACGACCTTCTCCAGCGCCGCCCACTTTGACTTCAGCCGTGACTGCTGGTCTTCCTCCTCGTCCTCGGCCAGCTCGTCCACCTCGTCGTCGATCAATGGCAGTGCGGCGTCAAGCAGACGCAACTTGGCCAGCCGTGACTCGTAGTAGATGGCCACCGTCGCGCCGTCTTCCTTGGCCTGCTGCATGTCGTAGATGTGGATGTAGTCGCCGAACACCGCGCGGGTGTCGCGGTCTTCGCTGGACACCGGGGTGCCGGTAAAGGCGACGAAGGTGGCGTTGGGCAGTGCATCACGCAAGTGCTGGGCGTAGCCAACCTGATACTGGTAGTGCGTAGCCTGCTCGCTCGCCACACGCCCTGCCGGCTGCGCCCGTTCTTTCAGCTTGGCCTCGAAGCCGTACTGGGTGCGGTGCGCCTCGTCGGCGGTGACCACGATATTGTGGCGGTCGGACAGCATCGGGAAGCTGTCCTCGTCCGCGCCGGGTGCAAACTTCTGGATGGTGGCGAAGATGATGCCGCCGGAGGGCCGCCCTGCCAGCCGGGCGCGCAAGTCCTGCCGGGTATCGGCCTGCACCGGCTGCTCGCGCAGCAAGCCCTGCGCCAGCGAAAACACGCCGAACAGCTGGCCGTCCAGGTCGTTGCGGTCGGTGATCACCAAGATGGTCGGGTTTTCCATCGCCGCCTCACGCATCACCCGTGCGGCAAAGCAGGTCATGGTGATGCTCTTGCCGCTGCCCTGGGTGTGCCACACCACGCCGCCCTTGCCCTTGCGGCTGCCTACGACATCGGGGCGCGATGCGGCAACCACTTGGCCGATAGCGCTGCGCACAGCGTGGAACTGGTGGTAGCCGGCGATCTTCTTGATCAGCTTGCCGTCATCTTCGAACAGCACAAAAAAGCGCAGGTAATCCAGCAGGTAGGCCGGCGCGAACACCCCGCGAATCATGGTTTCCAGCTCGTTGAATGCCCCCAGCGGGTCAAGGCTCACCCCGTCGATGGTGCGCCACTGCATGTAGCGCTCGGCGTTGGCAGACAGCGATCCCATGCGCGCCTGGCTGCCGTCGGAGATCACCAGCATCTCGTTGTACTGGAACACGTCCGGAATCTGTTCTTTGTAGGTCTGCACCTGCTCGAACGCCTTCCAGATATCGGCATTTTCATCGGCTGGGTTTTTCAACTCCATCAGCACCAGCGGCAGGCCGTTGACGAACAGCAGGATGTCTGGCCGCCGCGAATGCTTGGCCCCCTTCAGCGTGTACTGGTTGACCGCCAGAAACTCGTTGGCGCCGGGCGCATTTTCCCAGTCGATCAGCCGGGCGAAGTCGCCGCGCGTCTCGCCGTCCTTCTGATACTGCACCGGTACGCCGTTCACCAATAGACCATGGAAGTGGCGGTTGGCCGCCAGCAGAGACGGCACGCCCAGATCCATCACTTGCGCCAGCGCATCCTCGCGGGCGGCAAGCGGCAAGCGGCAGGCGCGGGTTGAGGCGGGCAATCGCCGCGCGCAGCCGCGTGAGCAGCAGGCTCTGGCGGTAGTCGGCGCGCTCAGGGGCGCTGCCATCTGGCGCGATGTCATAGCCGCACACATGGCTGTAGCCGATCTCTACCAGATAGCTCAGTGCTTCCTGTTCCAGTTGGTCTTCGGTCATGCGGTTCCCCTTGTGGCCGCAGTGCGGCCTTAAAGCTGTCTGGCCAGCAGCCTGCTGACCGATTTGCATCCTGCGCGCTGCGCCGGCCTGATCTGTTGTCAGCTGACGTTCTCCGGCACCCGTGATATTGCCCTGCCATCGGGCAGCAACTTGCTGCCCAATCTGTACACACCATCGACACATCCGCCAAACGTGTCGAAAAAATGCCAAAAAATCGACACATCTTTGCCATCTGTCGATGGCATCACCATGTCTAGCTGTTCAGCGCCTCGGACATAGATCGTATGGTTAGCGGCCTGCCAGATCAGCCCGCCGCCCCAACACTGAAGGCGCCGCAGGCACGCAGGGCGGTATAGCGCGCGTTAAATCCGCGCCGCATATTACTGCCCAGCCATACCGGATTTTCCAGCAGGCCATCGCAAACCCAACGCCCCTGCAAGGCCATCACGCCGCCGTAAAACACCGCGCCGCTTTGCCCCCTGGTCAGCATGCGCAGAGGGTCATTCAAGCCCAGTACGCCGTAGGCCGCTTCAGTTTGCTCGTCCAGCAACACCGAGTAACTGCGGGTGTCCTTCAGATACAGCCAGCGGCCAATTTTCATACCGGCAATCGCGTCCAGCATCTCGCCATCCGCCTGCGGATGGGCCTGCCGGAAAGCATCAAGCAGGGTACGGTCCGCCGCGTAATGGCGGCGGCCGATCGCCAGCAAGCGCGACGTGAGTTTGCCGCGCTTTACCTCTTTGCTGACCAGCGTACCGAGAAAATTCGTGTAAGCCGCGATAAAACGGTCAG
>NZ_JBOFOO010000003.1:0-9590 GCF_051659485.1 Craterilacuibacter sp.
TGCCCGAGCTGAACCGTGGCGACCAGATCCGCCTGCAGGTGATCCGCATCGACGAGCTGCTGCTGGAAATCGAGTTCCGCTTTGTCGGCATGCTGGGCCATGTCGAGGCCGATAGCGGCGAGGAAGAAGCCGGCTGAGCGGCGAGTGCATGCCGCTCTTGATGCGGATATAAAAACCCCCGGTGCGACCTGATAGGCCGCGCCGGGGTTTTTTTATGCGGATGTTGCCGCTTACGCCGCCGGCACCTCGTCGCGCAGATCCCGACGCAGGATCTTGCCGATATTGGTCTTGGGCAAGTCGCTGCGAAAGACCACATGGCGCGGCACTTTATAGGGGGTCAGATGGGCACGGCAGTGGGCGATCAGCGCGTCTTCGGTCAGTGACGGATTGCGCTTCACCACAAAAATCTTCACCGCTTCGCCAGTGCGCTCATCCGGAATGCCGATGCAGGCGACTTCCTGCACATCGGGGTGAAGTGCCACGACATCTTCGATTTCATTGGGATAGACGTTGAAGCCCGACACCAGCACCATGTCTTTCTTGCGGTCGACCAGCTTGTAGAAGCCCTGCGCGGTCAGCTGGGCAATATCACCGGTGGCGAGGAAGCCGTCGGCGTGGAAGACCTTGGCATTTTCATCCGGCCGCTGCCAGTAACCCTGCATCACTTGCGGGCCGCGCACGCATAGCTCGCCGGCTTCGCCCGGGGCAACATCCCGGCCTGCATCATCGCGCAAGGCAATTTCGGTGCCGGGAATAGGCAGGCCGATGGTGCCGGTGTAACGGCCCTGTAGCACCGGATTGGCGCAGACCATGGGCGAGGCTTCGGTCAAGCCATAGCCTTCTATCAGCGGCAGGCCGGTGACGGCTTGCCATTTTTCCGCCACCGCCTGCTGGATGGTGGCGCCGCCGCCTACGCTCACTTTCCAGGACGAGAAGTCCAGCTTGGCAAAATCGGGATGATGGGCCAATGCGTTGTAC
The DNA here is from genome assembly GCF_051659485.1 of Craterilacuibacter sp. Lineage (NCBI taxonomy): Bacteria > Pseudomonadati > Pseudomonadota > Betaproteobacteria > Neisseriales > Neisseriaceae > Craterilacuibacter > Craterilacuibacter sp. Next base: position 979 of record NZ_JBOFOO010000003.1, read on the forward strand.
AAGGTGTTGACGCCGGTTATGCAGCTAATGGGGTAGCGCGCCAGATCCTTGATCACCGCCGGCAGGTCGCGCGGATTGCTCATCAGGATCGAGGTGCCGCCGGCACGGTTAACCAGCAGGCAGTTCAGTGCCAGTGCCAGGATGTGATACAGCGGTAACGGTGTCGCCATGACGACTCTGGCATCGCCTAGTGCCGGTAATACCAGGCTATAGACCTGCTCGATATTGGCCAGCAGATTGCCATGGCTCAGGATGGCCCCCTTGGAAGGGCCGGTGGTGCCGCCGGTGTATTGCAAAAAGGCAATATCGCCTTGTGCAACCTGTGCATCCCGCCATGGCTGCTTCAGGCCTTTGGCCAGCGCTTCATTGAAGGGCACGGCAGCGGGTAGCGACCATGCCGGCACCATTTTTTTCACATGGCGCAGCACCAAATTCACCAGCGTCCCTTTGACCGCGCCCAAGCGGTCACCCACGGCGGTGACGATCACCTTCTCTAGCGGCGTATTGGCCAGCACTTGCTGCAATACCGCCGCGAAATTCTCCACGATCACAATGGCGCGCGCGCCCGAGTCGCACAACTGGTGTTCCAGTTCGCGCGGGGTATAGAGCGGATTGACGTTGACGACAACCAGACCGGCGCGCAGCACGCCATAAAGTGCTATCGGATATTGCAGCAGATTGGGCATCATCAGCGCGACGCGGTCACCCTGTTTCAGTCCCAGTTCGGTCGTCAGATAGACGGCAAAAGCGGCCGACTGACGATCCAGCTCGCGGTAGCTGAGCTTGGCGCCCATATTGCAAAAAGCGGTGCGTGCCGGATAGTGTTTGACGCTGGTGGCGAGCATATCGCCCAGAGAAGTAAAGCGGGACAGATCCAGTGCCGTAGCGGGATAGGTATTCATTGCTGCGCTTCCTCGTGTAGTTTATTTTTCTGAATAAAAGCTTTAATCCAGATTGCATCTTGAGGGAGCATAAAGCAAACAAATTCAAATGTTTGCGGTTATTTGCGGCTATTTGTGGAAACGTGGCAACGGCCAGTGCCTGCTTTGATGGGCATGCGCTGGCTGTTGACCGTTTGGGGGAGGGACTCAGCTGGCAAGCAGAGCCTGGCGTCGGCGCAGCAATGGCGGTATCAGCACGATGGCTGCGGTCAGGCAGAGGATAGTCAGCGAGATGGGATGGGTGAAAAAAACCGTGGCATCGCCCTGATTAATGGCCATGGCACGGCGGAATTGTTTTTCTGCCAGCGGCCCGACAATCAGTCCGACAATCAAGGGTACCACCGGAAAGTCGAAGCGGCGCATCACGAAGCCGACCACACCGACCAGATAGAGCAGCATCAGGTCGAACCAGCTTTGACGCAGGGAATAAGCGCCCATGGTAGCCAGAACCACGATGCCGCCATACAACAATGGGCGCGGAATCTTCAGCAACTGTACCCACAAGCCGACCAGTGGCAGATTGAGCACCAGCAGCATGACATTGCCGATATACAGCGAGGCGATCAGCCCCCATACCAGCTCGGGGTAGGTGTCGAACAGCAGGGGGCCCGGGACGATATTGTATTGCTGGAACGCCGACAACATGATGGCGGCGGTCGCCGAAGTCGGAATGCCCAGCGTCAGCAAGGGCACCAGCGTACCGGTGACCGCTGCATTATTGGCCGCTTCGGGGCCGGCAACACCTTCGATGGCACCATGGCCGAACTCCTGCTTGGCCTTGCCGCGGGCGAGTTTTTTTTCTGCCGAATAGGACAAAAACGTCGGCATTTCAGTCCCACCGGCCGGAATGGTACCGAAGGGAAAACCGATGGCGGTGCCGCGCAGCCATGGCCAGAATGAGCGCTTCCAGTCGGATTTGCTCATCCAGACCGAGCCCTTAACCGTTTCCAGTTTGGGTTTGACACCGTTTTCATAGGTTGCGCTATACAACGTCTCCCCGATGGCAAACAAGCCCATCGCCACCACCACGATATCGATACCGTCTATCAGCGGCAGTTGGCCCATGGTGAAGCGTGCCTGGCCGGATTGTTCTTCTATGCCTATCAGCCCTAGGGCCAGTCCGAAAAAGAGCGCGGTCATGCCTTTGCTGGGCGAGTTGCCCAGTACGGCAGATACGGCCGCGAAGGTCAGTACCATCAGCGAGAAGTTTTCCACCGGCCCCAGCTTGAGCGCCATGTTTGCCGCCAGTGGCGCCAGCAGGGTCAGCATAACAGTGGCAATGGTCCCGGCGATAAAGGAACCGATGGCGGCAGTGGAGAGTGCCGGTCCGGCCCGGCCGCGCCGTGCCATCTTGTTGCCCTCCAGCGCCGAGACGATGCTGCCGGCTTCACCGGGCGTATTCAGCAAAATGGAGGTGGTCGAGCCGCCAAACATGGCACCGTAGTAGACACCGGCCAGCATGATCAGCGCGCCGGTGGGCTCTATGCTGTGGGTGACCGGCAGCAAGAGAGCAACCGTGACGGCGGGGCCCACACCGGGCAAGACGCCGATCGCGGTGCCCAGCGTACAGCCGAGCAGCGCCCACATCAGGTTGGCCGGTGTCAACGCCGTAGCGAACCCCAGCGAGAACAGGGCTTGCAAGGATTCCATTACAGTACTCCCGGAATCAGTGCCGGCAGGTTGAGACCCAGCCAGACAAACAGGCGAAATAGCCCGAACACGAGTAAAAACGACACGATAGCGTCGCGCAGGGTATGGCGGGATGCCAGTGCGCGGCTGACGCCAAAGCACAGCAAGGTACCGGCCAGCGTGAAACCTATCAGCCCTATCAGCGCCATATGGGCCAGCAATGCACCCGAGAGCAGGATAAAGCGGCTCCAGTCTGCATCGGCCCGCACTTCTTCATATTCGGGCGGGACTTCCTGCTCGGGAGGCAGGCTTGCGGCTTGGCTGGCCTGCAATAGCAGCAGGCCGCCGCACATCACGAGTCCAGTGACCACCAGTGTCGGAAAGAAGCGCGGGCCGATGCCGGCATAGCCTGCATCGGCCGGAATATCGGTGATTTGCCCGGCCATGATCAGGCCCAGGGCAATCACCGCGACGGCGAGCCATTGCTCGCCATTGGCGCGGCGTATCATGCTCAGTTCCCCAGCTTCAGCTTCTTGACGACGACGCCGGTGCGCTTGATTTCAGCGTCGAGGAAGGGCTTAAACTGTTCGCTGCCCTGATACAGGTCCAGCCACTCCAGCTTGGCGGCCCTGTCTTTCCAGACCGGGCTTTGCACGGCAGCTTTCACCATGCTTCCCAACTGTTTCTTCTGGGCCTCATTGATGCCCGGAGCGCCGAATACGCCGCGCCAGTTGTACAGTACAACGTCGATGCCTTGCTCTTTCAGCGTAGGCACATTGATGTCCGCCTGTTTCTTGTCGGCTGACAGTGCCAGTGCCCGCACTTTGCCGGCCTTGATCAGGTCGGCCAGTTCGCCATAGCCGCTGATATAGGCACTGATCTGGTTGCCCAGTACCGCGGCCTTGCCTTCACCGCCGCCGGCATAAGGGATGTAATTGAGTCTGTCCGGATCAATACCGGCTTTTTCCGACATCAGTGAAGCCATGATGTGGTCGATGCCGCCAGCCGATCCGCCACCGAAACTGATCGCGCCGGGCTTGGCCTTGTAGGCTGCCATCAAGGCCGGCAGTGATTTGTAGGGGGAATCGCTGGGAACGACCAATACATTGTATTCACCCATCAGACGGGCGATGGGTGTCACCATCCCGAAATTGACCGGCGACTTGTTGGTTTCGATGGCGCCGACCGTGACGGCACCGGCCACCAGTAAGGCATGGGGGTTGCCCTTGTCGGTATTGATGAATTGCGCCATGCCTATGGTACCGCCGGCACCGGCCTTGTTTTCTACGATCACGCTTTTGGCCTGCCCCGAGGCCTTGAGGGCATCGCCCAGTGTGCGGGCAATGGTGTCAAAGCCGCCGCCCGGATTGGCCGGTGCCATGATCTTCATCTGTTCGACTTCAGCATGGGCGGCGAGTGGGGCCAGTGCCAGCAGCAGGCTGGCAATCAGGGTCTTCAGTTGCATGGTGTCTCTCCTTTGTGTGAAGGGCTGCTTGCCGCGCAGCCCCGTGCGGTGTGTCAGCTTGGGCTGATCGGAAATAGGGTGTGGCTGCGGGTGGGGCGCTGGACATTGCTGTACCAGCGCTGCAGGAATAAACGCTTTTTGGCACGATCTAAATAAACCAGTAGCCCGGTGCCAACCTGAATCGGGCGCAGGCGTTCCCCTATGGCGTCCAGGTCAATCTGGCCCAGTCGCCGGGGCAGACCATTGCGTACCGGAGGCAGCGTGCTGCTGGCAGACAGTTGTTGCTGCCCGCGCAGTGACAGGATGTAGTCGGTCCATAGCCGCGCCGCCGCCGGATGGGGGGCCGCGGCTGTAATCAGTGTCAGGCGGCTGACGACCAGCGTGTAGTCTTGCGGTATGCGCCAGCCCAGACGCGGGTCATGCTGCGCCCTTTGGGCCGCGTAGGGGCCGATGACGTTGTAGGCAAAGTCGGCATCACCGCTGGCCAGTTTGCCCAGCATGGCGCTGCTGCTGGTTTCGTGGCGTGTGGATGCCTTGGCCAGTTCGCGTGCCAGCGCCCAGAATGCCGGGTTGTAACGTGCATCCTGAGTCAGAAACAAATAGCCGACACCGGAAGCCGCTGCATCGTAGCCGGTCAGGCGCCAGCTTTTGCTGACGCCGGGTAGTAGACGCTGCAGTGCCTCGTGGGTGGCAGGCACCTCGCTATCGCGAATGCGCGTACGGTTCCAGGCGAAGACCACCGGCTCGAAGGTTGTGCCCCAGGTTTCGTCGCGCCAGTGTGCCCAGCCGGGCAGGGCACTACGCTCCGGGCTGACATAGCGCTGGCTGAAGCCGTCATTGACCAGCCGGACCTGAAGATCCATGGCCGAGCTCCACACTACATCGGCACGGGTCTGGCCACGGGCGGCATCACTGCGCACTTGTGCATCAATCTTGCTGGCGGGCAGTTCGTGGTAGCTCAAGCGGATAAAGGGGTAGCAAAGGCGAAAGTCGGCCAGCAAGGCACTGGCCTGCTCGTAATCGGTGGTCGCAAAAATACTCAGCTTGCCTTCTTGCCGGGCGGCCTCTAGCAACTGCCGATAGGCCGCCGGATAGCTTGATGGCGGGCAGGCCGCATGGACCGGGGCCGCCAGCAGGCTGAGTGCGACGACCGGATACCATGTCTTTTTGCGGGCTAATATCATGTATGGATATCTGCTGCGGTTTTAGTGTTAGCATTCTAGAGTTGCCAACCTTTCAAATCGCTTTCAGTCCATGCGTATTCTGCTGGTAGAAGACAATCCCGAGCTGGCCAGCTGGCTGATTCCGGTGTTGAGTAGTGCCGGCCATGCGCTGGATCATGCGTCCGATGGCATCATTGCCAACCAGTTGCTGGAGAGCGAGCCTTATATGCTGGCTATCCTTGATGTCGGTTTGCCGCGGATGGACGGCTTCGAAATCCTGCGCCGCTTGCGCCGCCGCGGCAGCCGGATTCCGGTGCTGATGCTGACGGCACAGTGCGGGGTGGATGACCGTATTGGTGGTCTGGATCTGGGGGCCGACGACTATCTGGGTAAGCCCTTCGATGTAGACGAACTCAAGGCGCGGGTGCGGGCTTTGCTACGCCGTGGTCAGGGTCAGACGGGTGGCCGCGTGCAGTGCGGCCGCTTGCAGTTTGACGCCGCCAGCCGCAGCCACAGTGTGGATGGGACGGTGCTGGCCTTGACGCCGCGCGAAATGGCGGTGCTTGAGGTGCTGCTTTACCGGCAGGGCCGGCCGGTGACCAAGGATGCACTGGCTGAGCAGGTGGCCGGCCTGTGCGAAGACATCAGTGCCGATGCGATGGAGGTGTATGTGCACCGCTTGCGCAAGAAATTGGCCGGCAGCGGTGTACGTATCCAGACGCTGCGCGGGCTGGGCTATTTGCTGGATGAAGATGTGGCGGCGATCTGAGGCGAGGGCGCCTTTGCGCGCCAGCCTGCGCCGCCAACTGCTGTTGTGGGTGGTGTTACCGCTGCTGCCGCTGGTTGCCGTCAATGCCTGGCTGGCGCGTGACAGCGCGCGCGCGGCGGGCAATCAGGCATTCGATCGTAGCTTGCAGGCCTCGGCACGCAGCATTGCCGAACATGTCAGCGTGACCGATGGCGAGCTGACGGTCGATATCCCGGTAGTTGCACTGGAAATGTTCGAATCCCATTTTCAGGACCGGGTGTTCTACCGGGTGGCTTTTGTCGGTGGCCGCGAGTTGACCGGCAATGCCGCGCTGCCACTGCCTGTCCCTTTGCCTCCTGCATTTCACACTGCGTTTTATGATGTACGCTATCAGGATGCCGAGTTGCGGGTCGCCGCCTATCTGTTTCCGTTTTACTACGGCGGCAGCAATCGCCTGATGGTGGTGCAAGTTGGCGAAACCACCTTGTCGCGCCAGGCACTGGCCGGTGCGCTATTGCGCGAATCACTGTTGCACCAACTGCTGCTGGCGGCCGTGGCCGCCCTGTTTGCCGCGATCGGTATCCACCGCGTTTTGCGCCCGGTGCGCAATCTGGGGCAGGTATTGGCCGAACGGGGCGGCGATCCCGAACTGCGGCTGGATCCGGCGCTGGTCCAGCAAGAGCTCAAGCCCCTGCTGCTGGCGCTGAATCAGGCATTGGAGCAGTTGCAGCAGCAACTGGCCGTGCGTCAGCGCTTTATAGCCGATGCCGCCCATCAACTGCGCACGCCGCTGACCCTGCTCAAGACGCAAGCACAGTTTGCTGCCGCACAAGGCGATGACATGTTGCGAGCCCGGGCTTTGGCGGCGCTGGAAGGCTCGACTGATCAGCTTATCCGTCTGGCTGGGCAGTTGTTGGCCTTGTCCCGGCTTGAGCCCGGCTCGCGGCGCCATGAATGGCAGCAACTGGATTTGGCGCGTCTGGCACGCGAGGTGAGCGGCGACTTTATCCTGGATGCGCTGGCGCGCGGGCTCGATCTTGGTTACGAGGGTGAGCAGAGTGTGCCACTGCGTGGCGACGCCTTGATGCTGCGGGAAATGCTGGCCAATCTGATCGACAATGCGCTGCGCTATACGCCGACAGGCGGCGTGGTGACGGTGCGTCTGGTACCGGAGTCTGCGGGCTTTTGCCTGAGTGTCAGCGATAGCGGGCCGGGTATTGCACTGGCACAGCGCCGCTGTGTTTTCGAACGCTTTAATCGCGGCGGACTGCTGGATGGGGCCGGTTGCGGTCTGGGTCTGGCCATCGTCGAAGAAGTCGCGAACAGCCACGAGGCCAGTGTGACGATAGAAGAAGCCGCAGAAGGCGGGGCGCTGCTGCGGGTCAGCTTTCCTGCGTGACCCGGGAGGCAGGCAGATTGCCGGCTTTAGTGTAGCGGAGCCAGCATTCTTGCGGCATTGGCCAGTGCCGTGATGCGCGGCCAGTCCTGTGCGGCGATGGCATCTTCCGGTGTCAGCCACGAGCCGCCCACTGCCACTACATTGGGCAGCGCCAGATAGCTGGCGGCATTGCCGGCGTGGATGCCGCCGGTCGGACAAAAACGCAGTTCGGGCAAGGGGCTGGCCAATGCCTTGAGCAGCTTGATGCCGCCGATGGCATCGGCTGGAAACAGCTTCTGGATAAAAAAGCCTTCATCCTGCGCGCGCATGGCTTCGGACGGGGTGGCGATGCCTGGAATAAACGGCAGCTCCAGCGCCCTGACTCCGGCGACCAGTTCCGGCGTGCAGCCCGGGCTGATGCCGAACATGGCGCCGGCGTCGACCGCCGCTTCCAGATGGGCACGGGTACGCAGGGTGCCGGCACCGATGATCACGCCGGGCACCTGATCGCGGATCAGGCGGATGGCGGCCAGTGCCGCCTTGGTTCTGAGGGTGACTTCCAGCACGCGGATGCCGCCGTCGGCCAGCGCATGCGCCAGATCCACCGCCAGTGCCGGATCATTGATCTGGATGACCGGCACGACCGGCCCCTGTCGCAATAGTGTCAGCTCGTCCATATCCTCTTCCTTTAGTCCTGCCACAAGGGGTGGCAAAAAGTACTGGCACCATTTTCGGCGGCGCCGGCCAGACTGCGCAGGCCGGCAAACAGTTCGCGTCCGCTGCCGTAGTTATTGTGGTCCAGATCGGGTAGTTCTGCCGAGCGGATTGCCCACTCTGCATGGTCTACTTCGACTTGCAGACGGCCGCTGACGGCATCGACCAGAATCATGTCGCCATCGCGCACCCGCGCCAGCGGTCCGCCGGCGGCGGCTTCCGGCGTGACGTGTATGGCCGCCGGGACTTTGCCCGAGGCGCCGGACATGCGCCCGTCGGTGACCAGCGCCACCTGAAACCCCCGGTCCTGCAGCACGCTCAGCGCCGGCGTCAGCTGGTGCAGTTCCGGCATGCCGTTGGCGCGCGGGCCCTGAAAGCGCAGTACCGCCACCATATCCTGCTCCAGTTCGCCGTGCTTGAATGCGTCCAGCAGGGCGTCCTGATCGTGAAACACCCGTGCCGGCGCGCGTATGCGGCGCCGTTCGGGGCTGACCGCCGACACCTTGATGACCGCGCGCCCCAGATTGCCGGTCAAGAGCTTCAGCCCGCCATCGCTCTGGAACGGCCGCGCGGC
>NZ_JBOFOO010000004.1:0-4997 GCF_051659485.1 Craterilacuibacter sp.
ATCCTCGATCAGGGCTGGTTCGAGTTTCGTCGCCAGCTGGACTACAAGCTGGCGTGGCACGGAGGGCATCTCATCGCCGTGCCGCCACGGAATACCAGCCGCACCTGCCCGTGCTGTGGTCATGTGTCGGCGGATAATCGCCAGACGCAGGCGCGGTTTGAGTGTGTCGAGTGTGGCTACGAGAACAACGCCGACGTAGTCGGCGCGATCAATGTATTAAGGGCGGGACACGCCCGGCTAGCCTGTGAAGTGAACGCTGCGGTAATGGCGTCAGCAGCAGGAACCCACCGAGGCGAGCTGGCCGCCTAGCGGCCAGACGCGGTAGGAATCCCCGTCCTTTCCAGCCTCAAGGCTGGCGAGCGAAAGCGAGAGGGCGGGGAGGATGTCAAGTGACCGACCCAGTGTGTGCGCGTTAACTGCTGCAACAGCGTGTAAAAGCGGCGGAGACAGTAGGCCACGCCAGGTTTCAGACGGATCTGGCCTCGCCCGGTGCGAGTGTAAATAAACTCATCCGTGCCACCGCCAAAATTTTGCAAATAGGTCAATGGTTGTTTCGAGACCGTGGCCGAAACCTTGCTCAGGAGCGCATCAAAATCCGGGTGGCGAATGGCAGCCAACAGCGTGGATACCTGTGTTTGTAGACGGAACGCCGCGATGGCTGTGAGGACGGCTGCCTGAGGTCCCTTGCTCTGCGCCAGAACGCCGGCCGTACAGGCTGGTCGACCGCTGCTGTACGGCAGGGCGTGGTTCCAGTACAGCCCGATAAAACGCAGTCCGAGCTGGCGAGTGGTCAGCATCAGTTCATGCCCATCGTCCGCGCCGAGTTCGATGGCCAGATCGGCCAGTGCCATCAGTAACGCGAACTTGTACGTTGCTGTGAAATCACCCTCGGCGAATAACCGTTGCAACTTGCTGAGGAACTGGAGTTGGGCTTCCGGACTGGGAGCGATGGCGGACATGTTCAGCGACCCGTCCAGTAGTCGGCCTTGTGCGGGATCACCCAGCGCACCCCGCCGCGCGGGTCTTCGACATCACCGCGGTAGCGTGGGATCAGATGCAGGTGCAGGTGCGGAACCGTCTGTCCGGCGGCAGCGCCATCATTGATGCCGATATTGAAGGCATCCGGTTGATGGGCTTGCTGGACGGCCGCTTTGGCTTGATCCAGCAGAAGCAGCATGGCCTGCCGTTCATCGTCACTTGCCTCGAAAAACGAGCCGATATGGCGCTTCGGGATGATCAGGCTGTGGCCTGCAGACACCGGATAGCCGTCGTAAATCCAGATAGCGTGCCTGTTTTCGGCAGTGATGCGCGAGGGGGGAAGACTGCAAAATGGGCACGTCATCTCGGCTTTGGCGAGGGCTGATTTGGCACTGTCCGTCATGATACATCCAGATGGCTGTCAAAATGATAGGTATTTTTTTATCATATCGTATCACTTTAGCCCGCTGCAACACTCACCGACCATGCAGACTAAATCCCTTTCCGAGCTCAGCCAACCCCAGCGCGACCGTCTGGCGTATATCGAGTTGCGCATCCGCTTTATCGGTGAATTGCGTCGGCAGGATCTGGTTAACCGCTTTGGCATCCAGTCGGCAGCCGCCTCCCGGGATCTGGCTCTCTACAAGGCGCTCGCACCGGGCAATATCGCGTACAACAACAAGCAGAAGGCCTATGTGCCGGGCGACGACTTTGCGCAGCTCTTTGAATACCCGCGTGAGCGGGTGATGGCCTGGCTGACCCAGGGCTTCGGTGACGGCGAGCCGCAAACGTTATCAGCCAGCGTTCCCAGCGAAATTTCTGCGCGGCTCACACATCCAGACCTGACTGTGCTCGCGAGTGTGACGCGGGCCATCCACCGGCAATGTCCGCTGGCCATTGGCTACCACTCGCTGAGCAGTGGTTACTGCGAACGGGTGATCGTGCCCTTTGCGCTGTTCGACAATGGTCTGCGCTGGCATGTGCGGGCCTATGACCGTAAACGACAGGGCTTCCGTGACTTCGTGATCACCCGTATCCAGCACCCCAGACTGTTGGCCGAGGAGGGCGCGGCCCCTTACGAGCACTGCGGCCAGGACATCCAGTGGGCACGCATCGTCGAGCTCGAACTGGTTCCGCACCCAGATCAGTCGCACCCTGAAATTACGGCCATGGACTACCCAGCATGATGGGGCCTACAGGTGGAGGCAAGATTGGCGCTGCCTCCAGCTTGACCGGCACAACAGCGGGTTGTGCCACGCTTGTGGCTAATAATTTGCGCCAGCGCTGGAAGGTCGAATGCGCCAACGCATGCTGCCGGCAGTAATCAATGATGCTTAGGCCGCTACGGGAAAACGCCTCGACATGGTGTTGCCAGAAAATACGGGACTCAGCAGCAGGATCCGACATCGTGCACGCCTCTCAAGGAAAACTTGAGAATGCCGGTTCCTATCTGAAAATCACATGTGGGGCGGCCGGCCGCTTACACCGTGGCGTCAACATTCCGATGTTCACCAGTCAGGGGGTGCGTGAGGACTTTTTGCCGGAGCAGAAAGAGCGCATGGCACAGCGGGAACGCAAACGCCGCCGTTATCAGCGGCAGCTTTCACGACGCACCAAGGGTTCTTCCGGCTGGAGGAAAACCAAACGCGCCATTGCGCGGACGTACACCTACGGCCACGAAGTCAGGAAGGATTTTGCCCATCAGGTCAGTCATCGCCTGCTGGCTGATGACAGCACTCGTCTGATCGTATTCGAGGCTTTGCAAGTCAAAAACATGACCCGCAAACCCAAGGCCAAGGCCAAGCGGGATGAATCAGGCCGCTGACTGCGCAATGGCGCACGCGCCAAGGCCGGGCTTAACGGCAAGATTCTGCAAAGCGCGTGGGGCAAGACCCGTGACTTTGCAAAGTACAAATCGATCAGGAAGAACAAACTCCTGATCGAGATAGCACCGCATCACACCTCGCAGGAATGTGCCCACTGTGGGAATATTCATCCGGATAACCGGCTGACGCAAGCCGAGTTCATCTGCCAATGCTGCGGACACAAAGACCACTCGGACGCGAATGCATCGAAAGTGATTGCTGCACGCGGGGTTGCGCTGGTGCAGTCGGAAGACTACGCGCCCAAGGTAAGTCAGCGGGTGATGCGAATGCGGAAGAAGGCATTAGGTAGGGATGGAACGTCCCGAACCGATCCTACGCAGGATCAAACGCCGACAGAGACCATGGTAAGTCGCAGTGCGCGAAAGCGTACCCCGCAGCGGTCGGTGAAGTCGGAAACCTCCGCTACAACGCCAAACGGCGTTTAGCGGTGGGAGAGTTCATTTAGCTGTGCCGGGCAGCCAGTCTGTCGCGCTGGCGCCGGATGCTGTCAAAAATGGCCTGTACTACTTCGGCTGGAAAATCGGGCGCCAGTTTACGCTCAACCGCCTGTAAAACCCCGCTTGTGCTATCGGCCAACTCGCTCAGCAGGTCCTTGGCCCATGCTTCGGTCAGGCCGCTGCTGCGCGCTTGCGCCAGCCAGTGGCGCGGCTGGATGCGGTCGATTAGGTAGTGGTTGTTTTGCCCGCGTACAGCCATCGCGAGCTTGGCTTTTTGCGGCGCAATCTGGCCGGCACCATGGCCGATGACGGGATGGGCGGACAAAATGTCGTATAGTGGTGTTGCTCGATACCGACCACCCGGTAAATGGAACAGGCTGAAGTTCTTGGCGTGACCGTCGGTGGCGGCCAATAACCAGAACACCACTTGCGTCTTGAAGAACTGGCGACGGTCGGCTTCGCTGCACTCTGACCCGGCCAGAATATCGAGGATGCGAGCCATGCCTGGGCCACCATCGCTCTGGTACTTGAGGTGGGGTGGGGTGCCCGTGGCTTGGCAGAAATCTTCTTGTGGCAGACGTATTAGCCAGCTGCCGTCGGCGGATAGCCGGCGGTCAAAGCGCTCGACCACCAGAACTTTCTGCTCTTCAAAGCGGGCGATGTCGCAGCGCGAAACCGGCAGACCGAATGCGGCAACCAGTTGCGCGCACAGCCATTCGTTTTCCACCGAGCTGCGCATATCTGCCTGCATGCCGCCCACCAGTCCCAGTGGCAGTTTTAAGATATGGGTGGTAGGTGTGCTGCCCAGCGGGCGTTGCCAGCACCCGTCGTGGTATAGCAGGGCCGTTTTTTCTTGCGCGCCGGCAATGGATAGGCGCAAGTCGGTGTCGTGGTCCATCTGGCCTGGCAAGCCGGCTTGCACCGTTTGTCGCAGCAGCGTTGCGATGTCTGCTTCTGCCAGGGGCTCTCCGCAGATGCGCTGCAGGTCTTGCGGAGTTTCATCTTCTGGTAACAGTTGCAGCGCGCCTACGCAGTCGCGCCCCAGCGCTGCTAGCAAGGTAAACGACGCACTGTCGCTCAGCCGGTAGCGTTGTGCCAGACGGCGACGGATGGCGTCACTATCGGGTAGCAGGTTATCGAAATAGGCGTTGACCACCGCACCACGATACGCGGCATTGCCGGGCAAAAAGGGCAGCGATAGTGATAGTGGCCGCGCTTGCGAGTGATTGAGCCAGCTGTCGTGGTAGACGAAAGTTTCGCCGCTGCGAGTGAGTGCCCATTCGCCGACCAGCAGGCCATTCATCCACACGTTCAGCTGTTGCCGGTGACTTTTGCGGCCCATTTACCACGCCTCGTCGCTGACTGCTGCCGGTTTATCATCGCGGGTGTGGATCACCAGTTCTGCATCCAGCACCCGTAGCAATTTGCTTAGCCGCTCTACGCTAGCCGCCGCTGGGCGGGCTTCCAGTCGTGCATAACTTTGCTGGCTGATGCCAAGCCGTTCGGCCAGCTGTGCCTGGGTCAGTCCAGCGCGCTGACGAAGGCCACGCAACATGGCAGGCAATTGTTCCGGCGTAATGATGGGGTAGTGCATGGTGTCCGGCTCTGCATTGGGTTTATTTTACATTCTATATGTTGTAAACGTGAAATACAACTTATGTGATGTATTACGATTTTACAATGTATAGGGTGTTAA
>NZ_JBOFOO010000005.1:0-3368 GCF_051659485.1 Craterilacuibacter sp.
GGCTCATGTATTGCGCGCGATAGGTACGACGCCGCAGGAGTGGCTGCGGCTTGAGCGTGCCTGAAGTTTTCTGTTTTGTTCTCCTCCGTTGCCGCCCTTTGTGGGCGGTTTTTTTATGTCCGCGTTGGCCACATCCGGATGTTGGCGCAGGTGGCGTGCAGGGACAACGGCTTGTCGCTGCGGGACAGTGGTGAAGGCGGAATAGGGGGTTAGACTGGCTTCACTTTCAGAGACGAAACCGAAATAGCTGAAAGTAAAAAGAACTTAGCTATTTTTAGTTGAAATTAACCGAAATTGGAGATACTCATGCCTTATCCAGTTGGTCTGCTGAAGAACCGCTCCGTGGTGAAACATGGTGAATGGGCGGTTATCGCTCCCGAAGGCCGCGTCATCAACTGCATGCCGGGTTTTGCCGATTGCAAACTGACCATCCTTGCGACCCCGAAAATGGGCGCCAGCTTCATCCAGTTCATCGGCACCGTCGGCGCCGAAGGTAAAACCACGCTGACCTATGGCAGCAAGGCGCATGAAGAAAGCTTCATCTACATCCTCGATGGCGAAGGCGAACTGAAGATCACTGTCGGTGGCGAGAGCAAGGTTTACGGTCAGGGCGGCTACGCTTACGCCACTGCCGGTACCGGTATCGAGTTCGAGAACGTCAACGGCAAGGAATGCCGCATCCTCTTGTACAAGCAGCGCTACGTTGCACATCCGGACGGCCGTCAGCCGAGCAATGTGTTCGGCAATTCGAATGATATCGAGTGGGTCGACTACGACGGCATGAGCAACGTCCACCTCAAGGACCTGCTGCCGGTCAACGAAGCCTTCGACATGAATATGCACATCCTGTCGTTCGATCCGGATGGCAGCCACCCATTTGTGGAAACCCATGTCCAGGAACACGGCGCCTACCTGTACGAAGGCGAAGGCCTGTACATGATGGGCGAGGACTGGATCCACGTTAAGGCGGAAGACTTTATGTGGTTCGGTCCGTTTACCAAGCAGGCCGTGTATGCGACCGGCCGCGGCCCGCTGACCTACATCTACTCCAAAGATTGCAACCGTGACGTCGAGATCTGAGCGGCAAAGTTTTTCCCGATTTGTAGACAAATACTTATTGATTAAAGGAAAGCATCATGGCACTGACCAAAGAATTCAAGGCTAAAGACATCCGCGAAACCCTGGCCGCGACCGGCATGAAGGGCAAGAACATCACCTTCCTCGACGACTTCAGCCGCGAACAGATCCTCGCGCTGTACCAGTCGGCAGAGATGCTGGAACCGTTCATGCGCACCGGTACCAACCTGCTGCAAGGCAAGGCGCTGTACACCCTGTTTTTCCAGCCATCGACCCGCACCCGCTGCAGCCACGAAGACGCGATGATCCGTCTGGGCGGCAATGTGATTACCGAAGCTGACCCGCTGCATAATAGCTCGGCGGCCAAGAACGAAAGCCTGTACGACAGCCTGCGCGTGACCAGTCAGTACGCCGACGCTATCGTGATGCGTCACCCTGACGACAAGGAAGCACTGGGTGCGATCGAACAACTGGGTAGCAACGGCAGCCCTATCATTTCCGGTGGTTACGGCCATGTAACCCACCCGACTCAGGGCCTGCTTGATAGCTACTCTTGCTACCGCGCCTTCGGCGATCTGGAAAACGCCACGGTCGTGATCAGCTCGCCTGACCTGTCGCGTGCCCGCTCCGGCCAATCCTTTGCCCTGGCTCTGGCTGCCATGGGTGCCCGCATCGTCTACACCGGCACCAGTGAACTGCGTACCCCGGACATCATCCGCGAGAAACTGACCCGCATGGGCGCTCGCTGGGAAGAGCATTTCGACCTGAATGTTAAGCAGCACGAAGAGCTGTTCGCCGACGTCGGCGCCGACCTGGTGTACCTGCCGGGCTGCTCGGTCAAGAAGGATGACCCGAACCGCGAAGACTTCATGAAAAAGCTCTCCAACCACTACATCTCGCTCGAGATGCTGGAGAACATCAAGAAGAAGACTGGCAAGGTCGTGGGTGTGCACCACTCGCTGCCGCGTAACCCGGGCGAGTTCGATATGGCCATCGACGCCACCGAACACGAACTGTACTTCAAGGCCATCGGCTTCTCGGTCGCCATCCGCATGGCCCTGTTGGCCGCAGTGGTTGGTGTGAACTAAGCGATGCGAGTCTGGAAAGGGGGAAGTAATTCCCCCTTTTTTCCGGGCATAGACATCGATTGTTATCCGGCAGCCTCCGCCGGTCTGAGCAGGCGGCGGTTGCGGAACTACCTCATTGGAGATGCAATCATGGCAATACCAAGCTCTTCTCCCGCTACCGGCATTGCCGGTGCTGCTACACCCGCCAAGAAATCCGGCTTCAAAATGCCGGACATCTACATCGTCCTCGCCATCTTCATCATGGTGATGGCGCTATTGACCTATATCGTCCCGGCCGGCCAGTACGACCGCGAGAAGGTTGAAACCGCACACGGCGTGAAGGAATTCGTCGTTGCCGGCACCTATAAGCAGATCGAGCAGCATCCGGTCGGCTTCATGGACATCGTGACCGCGATTCCCGATGGTCTGAACCGCGCCTCCGGCATCGTGTTCCTGACCTTTCTGGTCGGTGCCGGCATGGGACTGATCAAACGCGCCGGTCTGATTGACATCGGTGTGCAGAAACTCGCACGTGCAGTCGGCAACAAGGAAGTGCTGATCATCCCTATCCTGATGGCGTTGTTCAGTGCGCTGGGGGCATTTATCGGTGTGCCAGAGCTATCGCTGGCCTACCTGCCCATTCTGTTGCCGCTGTTCTACCGTCTGGGCTATGACGGCATGACCGCGATGGCGGTATCCCTGCTTGGTCCCTGCATGGGCTTTATTTTCGGCCTGACCATTCCGGGATCGGTCGGTGTCGGTCAGCAGATTGCCCAACTACCGATCTTCTCCGGTTCCGGCTTCCGCGCCATCATTCTGGCCATCGCCGTGCTGATGTCCATCGCCTACACCATGCACTATGCCTCCAAGGTCAAGAAAGATCCGAGCAAGAGCCTGACGGCAGACACCGATGTGGAAATGCGCGCCAAGCTGGCTGAAGGCGAACAGAAGGGCGAGATCACCGCCACCAGCCGCCAGATCTGGGCCGGCTACGCCTGCTTCGTGATGTTCCCGGCTGCCATTGCCACCATCCTGATTAATAATCTGGGCTTCGGTGCCATTGGGGGACTGTTCCTCTTTATCGGACTGACCGCCGCCGCGATCGCCGGCAAGAAGCCGCAGCAGATCTGTGACGACCTGAACGCCTCGATGCGAGACATC
Source organism: Craterilacuibacter sp. (assembly GCF_051659485.1). NCBI lineage: Bacteria > Pseudomonadati > Pseudomonadota > Betaproteobacteria > Neisseriales > Neisseriaceae > Craterilacuibacter > Craterilacuibacter sp. Next base: position 3,306 of record NZ_JBOFOO010000005.1, read on the forward strand.
ATGGTTGCCGCGCTGCTGTGCGGTGTAGCCAGCGCTATTGCGGTGGTGATGGATCGCGGCATC
>NZ_JBOFOO010000006.1:0-3212 GCF_051659485.1 Craterilacuibacter sp.
GAGGCGCTGGGTCTGAGCCGCATCCAGCAGTTGCTATGGGTGATGTTGCCCGAGATTCGTCCGGCGCTGCTATCGGCCCTGCTGCTGGCGGCCGGCCGCGCGGTGGGCGATACGCTGATTGCACTGATGATTTCCGGCAATGCCACACTGGTGCCGCAAAGCCCGGCCGAGCCCTTGCGCGCGCTGACCGCCCATATTGCCATTACGCTGGCGGCGGATACGCAAAGCACGGCTTATACCGCCATCTTTGCAGCCAGCTTGCTGTTGCTGGCCTGCGTTGTCGCCATTCGCCTGCTGAGCCGTATCTTGAGCCGAACCGATGAAAACCTGCTGTGAATATCTGGTGCTGGCCTTGTGCCGTCTGGCGGCCGCCGGCTTTGTCGCGCTGGCCATGCTGCTGTTCGGGTTCCTGCTCTGGCATGGCCTGCCCGCGATCAATGGTGCGCTGTTTTTTGGCGACACGCCTGCCTGGCTCGCCATCAGCGCCCAGCAGGCGGTGTGGGGCGGCATCTGGCCTGCGCTGGTGGGCAGCCTGATGCTGGTGCTGGTCGCGATTTCGGCGGCCTTGCCGCTGGGGCTGGCGGCCGGCATTTATCTGGCACAGGCGCGGGATGGACGTGCCCGGCGCGTCCTGTTGTTTCTGGTCGATATTCTGGCCGGCATGCCGTCCATTGTGATGGGGCTGTGCGGTTTCATGCTGATTCTGGCGCTGCGCCCCTTGCTGCCCAGGGCCAACACTTCGCTGCTGCTGTCCGGTCTGTGTGTCGGCCTGCTGGTGCTGCCTTATCTGATTGTCAGCACCCGCAGCGCCTTGCTGGCGCTGCCGCCCGCTTTGCGCCTGACAGCGAAGGCGCTGGGGCTGAGTCCGCGCCAGCGCGTGCTGCATGTCTATTTGCCGGCGGCAAGCCCCGGCATCCTCTCCGGCGTGATACTCGCCATCGGTCGTGCTGCCGAAGATGTGGCGGTGATCCTGCTGACCGGTGTGGTGGCCAGTGCCGGCATGCCCGGCAGCCTGTTCGACAAATTCGAAGCATTGCCTTTTTTTATCATGGTGACGGCCGCCGAGTATCGCGATGAAGCCGAGCTGGCCCGAGCCTTTGCCTCGGCGCTATTGCTGCTGCTGATGTCGGGCAGCCTGTTCATGCTGTCGCGCCGCCTGCAAGGAAAGATCACATCATGAATGCCATCCGCTGCCGGGCGCTGGGTTTGACGCTGGGCGTGCATGCCTTGCTGCACGATATCACGCTGGATATTCCCGCCCGTGCCATTACGGTGCTGCAAGGGCCATCCGGCTCCGGCAAGACCAGCTTTTTACGCATGCTCAACCTGCTGCATGGCCCGGATGCCCGCGTGAGCGGCAGCCTGTCACTCCTGCTGGGCGGGCAGCAGATACAGCCGTATCACGACCGCACCGACGCGGTATGGCTGCGCCGCAGGGTCGGCATGGTCTTCCAGCACCCCGATCTGTTGCCGGGCAGCATCGCCCGCAATATCGCCCTGCCTTTGCAGCTGGTGCACAAGCTTGGCGGGCGGGTGCTGGATGCGCGTGTCGAGATGGCGCTGCAGCAGGCGGGCTTATGGGGCGAGGTGGGAGGCAGGCTGACGCACAATGCGGCCAGCCTGTCCGGCGGGCAGCAGCAGCGGCTGTGTCTGGCGCGCGCGCTGGCATTGCAGCCTGAAATCCTGCTGCTGGACGAGCCGACGGCTTCGCTGGACTGCGTCGCCAGCCAGACAATAGAAGAGCGGCTACGTGTGCTCAAGGCCGGCATCACCATCGTGATGGTGACGCACCAGCCGGAGCAGGCGGCCCGCCTGGCCGACAATACCCTGTTTTTCCGTGACGGACGTTTGCATGACGCGGGCTGAGGCCCTCTCTGCAACGGTTTATGGCGCAGCCTGTTCCAGAAGTGGCGGCAGTTTTTCCAATAGCGCCGCCTTGGCGCGCTGCGAGGCAAAGCCGCTTTGCTCGGTTTCGTCACGGATGCTGTAGACAAAGCTCAGCGTGCGCTCTCCTTTGCTGGCCCAGCCCACATACCAGCCCACCTGATAACGCTTGCCATCGGGTGCGAGACGGCGCGCGTTGCCGGTCTTGCCGTAGATCTGCCAGCTGTTAAGATCGGGTTGGCGCAGAATGGCCGCCGTGTGGCGGTAGGCCGCTTTCGACACGGCTAAACGCTGCGTGACCAAGCGGCCTAGAAAGTCAGCCTGCTCGTCGGGGCTGATCGCGAGCGAAGAGCCCAGCCACGCCTGACTCAGGCCATCACCCTTGCCCGGATTGCCGGTAAGGTCGCGGTTGCCATAAGCAAAGGCGTCTACATAGTGCTGGAATTTGTCCATGCCCAAGGCGCGGGTCAGGCGCTGCGAATACCACACCACCGAGTAGCGCATCCAGTGTGCCGGCGTGGTGGTCTGCGCCCACTCGGGTAAAAAAGCTTCGTCGGTGCCGTTGTAAGGCAGGGCGGGCGCGGTTTCACTGTGTAGAAAGCCGCTGTCGTAGCCCATCAGGCTAAGCGGAATCTTGAAGGTCGAAGCCGGCGGCAATCGGGTGCTGCACTCGCCCTGACGGGTGAGCGTGTGGCCGTCGCTGTCTTTCACGATAAAACATTGGGCAGCGAGCGCAGGTAGCGACAGCAGTAGCAGCAGGCTAAGCGGCAGGATTTTAGGCATGGCGGTCGGCTTGGAGTCGGAATAGGCGGGTGATGCTAGCCCGAATCCGTCATGCAGTGAAAGTATCACAAGGCAGCGCCTGACACGGTTTGCGTCAGGCGCTGTTGACTCAGGCGGTCTGGCTGGCGAGTGCCGGATCGAAGCGCTGCTCCAGATAGGCAATGATGGCCTTGGATTCATACAGCCAGCGCGTATTGCCGCCTTCTTCTATGCGCAGGCATGGCACCTTAATCTTGCCGCCCTCGCTTTGCAGCCGCGCGCGTGCGCTTGCATCATGCTTGGCATCCTGTAGCACGATGTTCAGGTTGAGCTTGTGCATGGTGCGGCGGGTCTTGACGCAGAACGGGCAGGCGTGGAACTGGTAAAGCGCAAGCTTAGCGGTGGCCGCATCGACGGCAGCCTGTTCGGCCTTGCTGCGCACCAGGCGGCGCGGGCGGGTGATAAAGTCGGCTGCGATGATCAACTGGCCGAGGCCAACTCTTAATGCCTTGATAAACACGGGTACACCTTGCGCGGGTAAAGTCGGAGGCGGGCAGTGTACCCGA
>NZ_JBOFOO010000007.1:0-7957 GCF_051659485.1 Craterilacuibacter sp.
CCACCCGCTTCAACCTGTCCTACGACTGGGAATTTGCGCCGGGCCATTTCCTGGCGCCGGGTATCGTGCTGGGCAAGCATGACCTGGACGGTCGTGCCATGAGCAACGATTCCACCGGCTTCAAGCTCGACTACGGCTACCGCAGCGGCCTCTACACCGTGACCACCAACCTGTATCTGGGCGAGCAGAAGTACGATGCAGTCAACCCGCTGTTCGGCAAGAAGGCAGACAGCAGCGACTTCGTGATCGGCGCCAATCTGATGCGTCACCAGCTGTTCGGCTACAAGAACGTCAACGGCTTCGTCAATGCCGCCTACGGCAAGTCCGACTCCGACATCAACTTCTACGATGCCGAAGTCAAGCGTATCGGCGCAGGTGTGATGTACAAGTTCTGATCACCATCATGATCAGCCCAAAAACCGGTGCGGTGTGCGCCGGTTTTTTTATGGCCAGCGGCCGGGCGCCGGCCAGTAGGTCGCCACCAACGAGCAGGCAGGCGCCAATGGCGAGGTGTTCGAACTCGGCTGGGCCTAGGATTTTGATCGCCATGGTCGTTTCTTCCAGTTTTATGTTGAAATGAGATTCAATTTGCATTGAATAATGGCAAAATACATTTTTATGTATTTTCGAGACACCGTGTTGCCTTCTGCCTCATCTACCCCTGTGACCTCTGCCGGCTGGATTCGCACCCTGCGCCGGCGCTTTCCCGCGTTCGAGAGCCTGTGGCAGGAGTTTCCCGACAATGTTTTTCTGATCGCTTGCGACAAGGATGGCGACTTCCTGCTCGCAGACTGCAATCCGGCGCAGCAGGCTTTCATCGGTCTGCCCGCCGAGGCGACGCAAGGGCGCACGATACGCGAACTGGTGGCAGCCCCTTATCGCGAGACCGTGCTCGAGCGCTACCGGCAATGTGTGGCGACCGGTAAGCCGCTGACCTATGAGGAAAGCGGAAACGTCGAGGGCAGCGATGCGGTGTACTACTGGATGACCTTGCTGGTGCCCGCCCACGGGGCCGATGGGCGGGTGGAGTTTATTCTGGGGATCAGTCGCGATGTGACCGCCTTGCATCAGGCGGAGGACGTGTTGCGTCGCGCCAACGAAGATCTGGAGCAAAGGGTGGCGATACGTACGGCCGAACTGGAAGAAGCCAACGCCCGTCTGCGCCAGATGGCGATGTACGACGCGCTGACCGGCGTCTTTGCACGCGCGCACTTTTTCGAGCAGGGGCGGGATGCATTCCGGCAGGCGCTTGAGCGCGACGAGCCGCTATCGGTGCTGATGCTGGATATCGACCACTTCAAGCGCATCAACGATGGCTGGGGGCATGCCGCCGGAGACGGGGTGCTGCGGCTGGTCGGTGCGCGGTTGCAGGCCGCGTTTGGCCCTGCCGATCTGATCGGACGCTGTGGCGGCGAGGAGTTCGCCGTCATCCTGCCCCGACAGCAGGCCGCCCACGCCTGCGAGCTTGCCCGGCAAGTGTGCGAGGCTATCCGTTCGCATGCGTTCATGTGGGAGGAGGCGCCTATTCCCTGCTCGATCAGCGTGGGCGTTGCCGAACGCTCGCCGGAAGACGACAGTCTGGAAGCCCTGCTGCACCGCGCAGACCTCGCGCTGTTGCAGGCCAAGGCCGGCGGGCGCGACGGTTACCGGCAGGCGGCGAGCGAACTTGAAGAGGCAGCCGCAAATACGAAGGACATGAGTGCTGCCTGAGCCGCCATGGGCACTATCTTGAGCGCATGCATTCCCCTCCGGCCCGGTGGGGAATGCAGCTGTCTGCCTGAACATCGCCGCTTGTCCGCGTGGCCAATATCGCCAATGTGGCGGTGTTTACGGCGCGAAGTTGGCGCTAAAAGCGGTTTCGTCTTCCAGACAGCGCAGATCCAGCCATAGCCGGCCGTCACCGATGCGGCCTATCACCGGGTGCGGCAGCGCGCGCCACGCGTCGCTGAGCGCCACTAGCGTGCTGCCCTTGCCGTCGCGTGGGGTCAGTGTCAGCGCGGCGCTTGGCAGCCTGTCTACCGGCAGCGAGCCGCTGCCGATCTGCGATGCACAGTCTTCTACCTTTACTTCAAAACCCGCGCCGGCGGCGGCCTGCACCACCGGCTGCAGGCGCTGGGCCGCTTCGCGGATGGCGTGCGCCGTACGCGTGAGCAAGCGCAGCGTAGGCAGGCGCTGTGGCAAGAGATCGGGCTGCAGATAGAGGCGCAAGGTCGCCTCCAGTGCCGCCAGCGTCAGCTTGTCGCAGCGCAGCGCGCGCTTGAGCGGATGCGACTGGATGCGGTCTATCAGCGCCTTGCTGCCGGCGATAATGCCGGCCTGCGGCCCGCCCAACAGCTTGTCGCCGGAGAAGGTGACGATATCGGCACCGGCAGCCAGCATCGCCTGCGGCATCGGCTCGGCCGGCAGGCCGTAAGCGGCAAGGTCTATCAGTGCGCCGGAACCCAGATCGGTGACTAAGGGTATGCCGTGCTCGCGTGCCAGCGGCACCAGTTCGGCTTCGCTGACGCTCTTGGTAAAGCCCTGAATGGCGTAGTTGCTGGTGTGTACCTTCATCAATAGCGCGGTCTGCGCACCTATCGCGCCGGCGTAGTCTTTTAAATGGGTGCGGTTGGTGGCACCGACTTCGGCCAGCGTACAGCCGGCCTGACGCATCACGTCCGGCATGCGAAACGCGCCGCCGATTTCGACCAGTTCGCCGCGCGACACAATCACCTCGCGCCCGGCGCCCAGTGCCGACAGGGTAATCAGCACCGCCGCCGCATTATTGTTGACCACGCATGCCGCTTCGGCGCCGGTCAGCGTGCGGATCAGCTCGCTGATGGCGGTGTCGCGGTGGCCGCGGCCGGCACCGTCCAGATCGTATTCCAGCGTGACTGCGCCGCGCATGGCGGCACTCACCGCCGCGACGGCCGCCTCGGCCTGAATCGCGCGCCCCAGATTGGTGTGCAACACGGTGCCGGTGAGGTTGAACACCGGGCGCAGCGCCAGTTGTTGCTGTGCATCCAGATACCGGCTGAGCTGCATGGCCCAGCCCTCGTCGCCGTGCGCCCAGTCAGGCAGGGCGGCATGGGCGCGGATATGCGCGCGCGCATCATCCAGCAGTGTGCGTAGCGCGCTCAGGCAGGCTTGGTGGCCGTGCTGCGCAAGGATGGCGACCATGGCCGGCGAATGAAGCAGGCGGTCGGCCTGCGGCAAGGTGGTATAGAGGGAACGGGTGTCCATAGGCTCAGGAAAGTTCGATCAGCCAGAAAACCGGCATCAGCAAAAAGAGAATGACCAGCACCGCCAGCGCCGCGTGAAAGAATAGCCACAACACGGGGGCCAGCAGCAGGGTCCACAGTTTTTCAGGCAAAGGGCGGCGCGCCAGACGGTGGGCGGCACGCTGGCGCAGGCGGCGGTTTTGCAGCAGGCGCCAGCCGGCGCGCATGAAGCTGCCCAGATTGAAGCGCGGGCGCGAAGGCCGGATTTCAGTATTCATTGGCAATGGTTGGGGCAGTGTGGGTTCGCAAGTCAAGGCGCGAGGATGCAGTGTGAGGCGCACGCTGTCCAGTCTGGCGCATCTGGCGCATCTGGCGGCTGCGGCTTGCGTATAATCGGCGCATGGACACTTCACACCCGTTTTCCCGGCTGACGCCGGACTTCCTGCTCGATGCGGTCGAGAGCACAGGCTTGCGCGCCACCGGCAGCCTGATGGCACTCAATAGCTACGAGAACCGCGTCTACCAGATCGGTATCGAAGACGCGCCACCCTTGATCGCCAAATTCTACCGCCCCGGGCGCTGGAGCCGGGCGCAGACGCAGGAAGAGCACGATTTCTCGCTGGAGCTGGCCGGGCGCGAGCTACCGGTGGTGCCGCCGCTGTTGTTTGACGGCCACAGCCTGCTGTCGTGGCAGGGCTTCGATTTTGCGCTGTTCGAGCGTCGCGGCGGGCGCACCCCCGAGTTGGGCGACCCCGAGGTGCTGGAATGGATGGGGCGTTTTCTGGGACGCATCCACGCGGTGGGGGCGATTGCACCTTATGTCGAGCGCCCGGCGCTGGATGTAAACAGCTTTGGCCACGAGCCGGTAGATTTTCTGCTGCATAGCGGCTTGCTGCCGGCCGAGCTGCAAACGCCATGGCGCACGGTGGCCGAGCAGTGCCTGCAAGGCATAGAGGCTGCATATGCGCGCGCCGGGCAGGTGGCGATGATACGGGTGCATGGCGACTGCCACGCCGGTAACCTGATGTGGACCGACGCCGGCCCGCACTTTGTCGATCTGGACGACAGCCGCATGGCGCCGGCAGTGCAGGACTTGTGGATGCTGCTATCGGGCGAGCGCGCCGAACAGAGCCGGCAACTGGCTGATGTACTGGCCGGCTACGAGGATTTTTGCGAATTCGATCCTCGCGAGCTGCATCTGGTGGAGGCGCTGCGCACCTTGCGCCTGCTGCACTATTCGGCATGGCTGGCGCGTCGCGTCGACGACCCGGCCTTCCATACCGCCTTTTCCTGGTTCAATACCCAGCGCTACTGGGAAGAGCAGATCCTGACCTTGCGCGAGCAGGTGGCGCTGCTGTCCGAACCGCCACTGTGGGCGGTGGCTTAGGCCGCAAGCCACCATCGGTACTCGTTTAGCCGTGAGTTGCGCTGCGGGTCAGCGGCTAAGCCTCGCGCTAATCCACCCCCCACTCTGGGCAGCGCCTAGCCTGCATCTTGCGTGAGCAGGTGGCGCTGCTGTGGGGTGTCAGTATGCGGTCCAGCCGCCATCGGTTGCATACAGGGCACCCGTGAGGTTGGAGGCTTCATCGGACAGCAAGAAGCAGATCACGGCCGCCTGTTCCCATACGGTCGACATGCGCTTCTTACTGTCGGCGTAGGCCAAGAGGCTGAGCGTCTTGGTGCGTCCCATATTGGGCACATCGGTTTTTTTGTTTTCCTTGCTGGCTGACATGACGTATTCCATGGCCATGTCGGTCATGGCCGTTTCGGTCGCAGCCATATTCACCGAATTGACACGGATACCATACGGGGCGTAGTCAATAGCACCATTGCGGGTCAGGCCATTGCAGGCATGCTTGCTGGCGACATAGGCCGAGTTGCCAGCCAGGCCGGTGAGGCCTGCAATCGAGCAAATATTCACGATCGCTCCACCCTTGCCCTGTTTCAGCATCGGCTTCAGTTCCGCGCGCATGGACTTAAATACACCTGTCGCATTGACCTCCATCAGCGTGTCAAAGTACTCGTCACCCGCATCCGCAATGGCACTAGGAAGCAGGTTTTTTTGCTTTTGATAATCAAACACCGCATCGGGCGCCATGGCCGCCATGATTCCGGCTGAATTCAAGGCGCCATTGATTTCACCGAAAGTACGCAGGGTCAGGTCGACGGCTTTTTGCAAATCCTCGTTACTGCGCACATCGCCTTTCACGAACTCGGCTTTTCCGCCTTCCTTGCGGATCTGGGCTACCGTTTCCTTGCCGTCTTTGTCTAGCACGTCGAAAATCACCACGTTAGCCCCTTCACGAGCCAGACGGATGGCCGATGCCGCACCGATGCCGCGGGCACCGCCGGTAATAAAGTAGGTTCGTCCTTCATGGCGTTTTGGAATGAAATAAGCCGGATCAATCGGCTTGATGTCGACAGGTTTGTAATTTTCAGCCAATGCCGGTGTGGCCAGCAGGGTTCCGCTCAAAAGCAGCAGGCCTAGCGATTTTTTGATGGTATGCATGACAGTTCCTCGATGGTGATGAATCAGAAGCGGGCGATCATGAGCGCGCTGGCACTAAACCAGTTTTGGTAGTCGCCGTTCAATGCACGGCGTATCGCCGTGCCAGGTATGGTATAGGCAGCGGACATGACAAAAATCAGCTTCGGGCTGGCCACGTAACGCGCGGTCAGGTTGATTTCCTTGGCAAGATCGTATGACTCGAGCTGTGACAAGGCGCGTGCGCCGCCCAGGTTGTTCAGCGTATCCGCCTTGAACAACCAGAATTGCGGGGTCAGTTCCCAGCGCGGCGAAGGGTTCAGCCTGGCCATAAAACGGTGGGCGATCACGTTGGAAGTCTGCACCACCTTGTACTGGTTGAGCCCCTGCACCCATTCGTCACCCGCGCCGCCCGCGTACAGCGGATCCCAGCGTTCGAAGGCCTTGGTGTCGGGGTTGTCGCCGGTGAATTTCGAATAGCGGTAACTGAGCGTCGGGCGCCACGCGATGTCACGGAACTGCCAGCCGGCCTCCGCATAGCCGCCCCAGGCGTCCATGTCGAAATCCTCGTTGCTCTGGTGCGCGATTTCCGCCCGCGCGTACAGGCTGGACTGGCCGGGAGCAGGCTCGTAGGCCGCCCGCAGGTCCGCCACCCGCAGGCCCTTGCGCGAATACACAGTGTCTGGCGTGAAATAGGCAGCCCTCGACTTGGGTACCTGCAGCCACATGGCGCCCAGCCGTAACTCGGGCAGCAACCGGCCCTCGTAATTAACGCCATTGATCACGGTGCCGGTGTCTAGCTCTTCAAGCTCGTCCGGGTCCAGCCTGAAGAACTCGAGCTTGTGGCGGTCGTAGACAAACATGGCGTGGGCCAGCGGATTGGCGGCGTCGCGCGGGTTGGACTGCAATGCAGCCCGCTCGCCGCCGTTAGCCGAAGCCAGCCTGAGGATCATGCCGTTATCGACCTGAAAAGGCTTCCTGCCGTACAGCAGGCTGAAGACGCGCAGGCCGCCCTGATCGGTTGTATCGCGGCCGACAAAGCCGAGGTAGGCGTCTTCCACTCCGCCATGCGCGCGCGTCTCGTCAGTGAACAGCTCCGGCCCCCACGAGCCCGACACGATATAGCTCGCACCGCCAAACACCGAAATCCGGTCGCTGAGCGCGCTCAGGCCGTACAAGCCGGCTTCCACGCTACTCTCGAGCCAGGTGTCGGTGCCGTCGCTACCGGAAGGTGCTCGCGCCAGCGGATTGCCCTCAGTCAGGACATCGGGGCGGCCGAAAAAGGCGTGGGTATTCGAAAACACCATCGTCTTGTTTTCCAGCTTGGCCAGCAGTGCCGAGCGGTCGTCCGCGTACAGGGTCGGGAAGTCCTGCCAGCCGCGGCCGCGCAATACGCCGATCGGCATCTCGTCCAGCGGCCTTGCCACATCGCTGAGGGCGACATCGACAACCAGCTCCAGCGAGCCATTGCCGCCCAGACGCGCCTGATAGCTTGCATCCTTGACGAACGCCAGCCGGCGGACCTGGTTGAGCATCAGGTCACTGCGCGACGGGTCGTACAGGTCACCCGAAAACGCGCCAAACGCCTTGAGTACGGCGTCGCGGTAAGCAGCGTTTTCCTTCTGACCGCCGTCGAACACGACCTGGACCGCTCCGACCCGCCGCCCTGAATAATCGCCGTCGCCGCTTGCCATGGCAGGTGAGAAAAATGACGTAATCGCCCACACCAGGACGACCCACTGCAGTATCCGCCGGCACACCCTGCCTGCCACGGTCCACCCGCTTTTCCAGTCAAGCATCGCCTCTCCTTGCATCCAGTACCCCACGCCAGCCTGCCTTGCCCAAATATTGTCTTTGTCATCGCAGGTAACACTGCAAATGCCAGTCTAGGTCAATCTATCGGTATGGCTTGGGGTTTGTGTGAAACGGACGAACGCAGTGTTGCATTTCAGCGCGCTAACACCGGCCCGGGAAGCAATCTTGCAGGGAAAACACCTGCCACCCTCAGGTAGCCGGCGCCTTGTTTAGCTAGCGGGACACAAAAACGGGTTGATGCCGCTGCGGACAAAGCCTTCTTCTTCGATGGCGGCGTCGAGCATTAGCGTCGCCAGATCGTCGGCCACACTACGCGCTACAGGGTGGCCGTCGCTTCTTCCTGAGCGAGGGTAGGGGCGTGCGTTTGGCTGGTCGATTGCTGCTGGTGTTCGTTCCACAAGCGCTCGACCATCGCCCGGAAGTCTGCATCTTCCGCAATGGGGTACTGGCCAATATC
>NZ_JBOFOO010000008.1:0-3813 GCF_051659485.1 Craterilacuibacter sp.
ATGCCGTGTACCAGTGTTGCGGTACGGATCGCGCCGGTCGCGCCCAGCGGATGGCCCAGTGCGATGGCGCCGCCGTTCGGGTTGACAAGGCTCATGTCCAGCTCCAGATCGCGGGCCACGGCCAGCGCCTGCGCGGCAAAAGCTTCGTTCAGCTCCATCCACTTGATGTCGGACTGGCTGATACCGGCCTGGCGGCAAGCCAGTGGAATCGCTTCTTTCGGGCCGATGCCCATGATTTCCGGCGGTACGCCCTTGACGGCGAAGGTCACATAACGCGCCAGCGGCGTGAGGTTGAACATCTTCAGGATTTTTTCCGATACCAGAATCACGGCACCGGCACCATCCGACATCTGCGACGAGTTGCCTGCCGTGACCGAACCCTTGGCATCGAACACGGTACGCAGCTTGGCCAGGCCTTCCAGCGTGGTTTCGCGACGCGGACCTTCGTCGTTTTCCAGCAATTTCTTGCGGATCACGACTTCGCCGGTTTCCAGATTCGGCATGCGGTAAATGGCTTCCAGCGGGGTGATTTCCGCCTTGAAAGCACCCGAATCGATAGCGGCAATGGCGCGGCGGTTGGATTCGACCGCAAACGCATCCTGATCTTCACGCGAGATGCCCCACTGCTGGGCGACCTTCTCGGCGGTCAGGCCCATACCGTAGGCAATCGCCAGATTCTCGTCCTTGGCGAAGATTTCCGGATTGAGCGAAACCTTGTTGCCCATCATCGGCACCATGGACATCGACTCCGAACCCGAAGCGATGCAGATATCGGCTTCGCCCAGACGGATACGGTCAGCCGCCATTTGTACAGCATTGATGCCGGACGAGCAGTAGCGGTTGATGGTGATACCGCCAACGGTTTCCGGCAGGCCGGCGAGCAAGGCGCCGATACGCGCCATATTCAGGCCCTGCTCTGCTTCCGGGAATGCACAGCCGGTGACGACATCGGAAATCAGCGATGCATCCAGATTTGGTACTTGTGCCATCGCACCACGGATCACATGCGCCAGCATGTCGTCCGGACGGACATTACGCAGCATGCCGCGCGGTGCTTTGCCCACCGGCGTACGAGTGGTGGCAACGATATAAGCTTCTTGAACTTGTTTGGTCATACCTAGTGTTCTCCATGCGCGACCCGCTCGCGGGGTCGGGGTACCGGCGGAGGAAAGCATGCCCCCCTTAACCGGCCCAAGCGCAAAATTCGATCAATGCCAGGGTGCGAGGGGTCCCGGATCACCGATCCCGGCCCCCCATTTATCAGTTACGCAGCGGCTTGCCGGTAGTCAGCATATTGGCGATACGGGCCTGGGTTTTCGGGTTCTTGAGCAAGGTGATAAATGCCTTGCGCTCCAGACCCAGCATCCACTGCTCGTCCACCAGCGTGCCCTGCTCTACATCGCCACCGCACATTACATCGGCGACCAGGCCGGAGATGTAATAGTCGTGTTCGGAAATAAAGCGGCCGGCCAGCATGTTCACCAATTGGCCCTTGATCGAAGCGGCACCGGCGCGACCGGCAACCGGGAAGCCCTTGATCTTGAGCGGCGGACGATAGCCGGAAGCAGCCAGTGCCAGTGCTTCGCTCTTGGCCACATGCAACAGCTCGTAAGCGTTGAACACCACCACATCGGACTTCTTCAGGAAACCCATTTCCTGCGCTTCAACCGCGCTGGTGGCGACTTTGGCCATGGCAACCGTCATGAAGTATTCTTTCAGCGCCGACAGGATGTCGCCACGCGCTTCTTGCGAGGCGCGCAGGGCGAATTCCTTGCAGCCGCCACCGCCCGGCAGCAGGCCTACGCCTACTTCAACCAGACCGATGTAGCTCTCCAGATGCGACACTACGCGGTCGGCGTGCAGCACGAACTCGCAACCCCCGCCGAAGACATAGCCTTCGGTAGCGGCGACAACCGGGATCTGGCTGTAACGCAAGCGCATCGACATGGCCTGGAAGCGGCACACCGCGGCATCAATCGCATCCCAGTCGCCCATCATGAAGGCAGGCATCATCGAGGCGAGGTCGGCACCGACCGAGAACGGCGCTTCGGTCTGCCAGATCACCAGGCCCTTGAAGCGGTCTTCGGCGATATCCAGTGCGGTATTCAGGCCATCCAGAACATCCGGGCCAATCGCATGCGCCTTGGACTTGAACGACACCACCAGCACGTCGTCGCCGCTGGTAAAGGCACGCACGCCGGCGTTTTCGAATACGGTCTCGCCCAGTGGCGCGATCGTTTCGCCCAGCACCTTGGCTGGGGAGAGCTGACGCTGGTAAACGTCCAGGGTAGAACGGCCAACCAGCTTGCCGCTGGCGGCATCGAACGAGCCAGCGTCAAAATGCACGCCCGCACGATCTTCTTCCAGCACCCAGGCCGGTAGCGCCGCAGAAGACAGGCCCTTGCCGGCAGCGATGTCTTCGGCGATCCAGGCGGCGACTTGTTGCCAGCCTGCCGATTGCCAGGTTTCGAACGGGCCAGTAGACCAGCCGAAGCCCCAGCGGATGGCGAAATCGACATCACGGGCGCAGTTGGCGATATCGCCCAGATGGAAACCGATGTAATGGAAGACATCGCGGAAGCACGCCCACAGGAACTGCGCCTGCGGATGGGCGCTTTCGCGCAGTTTCTTGAATTTTTCCGCCGGATTGGAGATCTTGAGGATCTCTTTAACCGCGTCGTCACCCTTCTGTCCGCCAGCGACATAGGCGCTGGTAGCCGGGTCGAACACGGTCATCATCTTGCCGTCTTTTTTGTAGATACCGGCACGGGTCTTGGCACCCAAGGCACCTGATGCGATCAGGCTCTGCAGCCATTCGGGCGACTTGAAGTAAGCGTGCCACGGGTCTTCCGGCAAGGTGTCCTGCATGGTCTTGACCACATGCGAGAACGTATCCAGACCGACCACATCGGCGGTACGGAAAGTGGCGGACTTGGGGCGGCCAAGACGCGGGCCGGTCAAATCGTCGACGATATCAAAGCGGATGCCGAATTTTTCGGCATTGGCGATGGTCGCCAGCATCGAGAAGACACCGATGCGGTTGGCAACGAAGTTAGGCGTGTCCTTGGCGCGGATCACGCCCTTGCCCAGGGTGGTCACCAGGAAGCGCTCGAGATTGTCGAGCATGGCGGCGTCGCTGGTGACACACGGAATGATTTCCACCAGATGCATATAGCGCGGCGGATTAAAGAAGTGCACACCACAGAAGCGCGGACGAACCGAATCCGGGCAGCTGGCGGCCAGCGCATTGATCGACAGGCCGGAGGTGTTGGTGGCGAAGATGGTGTGTTCGCCCAAGTGTGGCGCCACCTTTTGATACAGATCGGCTTTCCAGTCGGCACGCTCGGCAATCGCCTCGATCACCAGATCGCAATCCTTCAGCAGGTGCAGGTGGTCTTCGTAGTTGGCCGGGGTGATGTACTGGATGGCGTCCTTGCTGGAAACCGGCGACGGCTTGAGCTTTTTCAGCCCGTCCAGTGCCTTCAATACGATACCGTTTTTGTCGCCTTCTTTGGCCGGCAAGTCGAACAAGACGGTCGGCACCTTGGCGTTCACGAGATGGGCTGCAATCTGGGCGCCCATCACGCCGGCGCCGAGCACGGCAACCTTGCGTACGATGAATTTGGTTTGAGACATGGTTTCCTCGTTGGTTGAAACACACAATCGTCAGATGTGCGCTGACGCGCCATCTTGTTTTCATAAGGGCGGATAGCCGTCTAAAGCCACCCGCCCCGAGAACTCACGCTCCCAAACCCATCAAATGTGGATCAGAAGCGGTAGTTGTACTGCACGCCCAGCAAGTTGGCGTAAGCC
>NZ_JBOFOO010000009.1:0-4172 GCF_051659485.1 Craterilacuibacter sp.
AATCTTCTTGCAGTGCGAGTGTTTGGCATCGCCAAGCACTCACACCTATCGGTTGTTCGTGTTGTTAAAGAGCAGTGCCTATCCGCTTGTTTCGTTTGCGGCGTCAGCTGAGGAGGCGAAATATACGCACTACCGACAGGGGCGTCAACACTGATCGCGCAATAAAATGCTTAGGCCAGCCACGAATCAAACCAATAAATACTCAAGCTACTGATAAACAAAGAAATATTCAATATTATTGTTTTTCAAAAAAAGAGGGCTTAACCCTCATCACCATCCAGCATGGACACCGGCAACATCGCTTTTAACCTGACTTGCTCGATATCCCCATGCGCTTTATGGCTTAGCCACCAGATACTGCCCTTTTTTACACTCAGGAATAAAGCTTGCTCACACAAAAGCATGGCGGCGAGACGGCCTATATAGGGTTGATGCCCAACCAGCACCACCGTACGCCCCGCTTTTGGCCACTGGACAGCACGCAGCACCTGATCCCAGCTCGCATCCGGATTGAGCTCGGGCATGGACTCGTAGCTTTTCCCCAGATAGGCGGCCGTTTGTTGCGAACGGAGCGCTTCGGAGGCGAGCAAGACATAGCCATCCGGTAGATGCCGGCGCAACCAGCGCGCCATCTGACTGGCTTGCTTGTGACCACGCCGCGTCAGCTCCCGCGACTGATCATGGTCTCCATCTTCAGCTTCGGCATGACGCCATAACACCAGATCCACGGCACAACTCCTGTTTAAAGATAGTCACTACGATAAGTAATGGACAATGAGCGGCACCAGCACAGCTGTCAATAAGCCATTCAGCCCCATAGCCAGCCCGGCAAATGCGCCTGCGGATTCCGATAATTGAAATACGCGGGCGGTACCGATACCGTGCGCGGCAATACCGGTCGCAAAGCCCAGCACGACAGGATCCCGCCACCCCAAATAGCTAAACAATGGCTTGACCAGCACGGCCCCCAGGATGCCGGACACAATCACAAAGGTCGCCGTGAGCGCCGGAATCCCGCCTATCGCCTCGGCGACCCCCATGGCTATCGGCGTCGTAACCGAACGCGGCATCAACGATAAGGCCACATTCCGTGTTAGCCCCAGGCCCTGCGCCATCCACCATGCACTCATGATGCCGGCCAGCGAACCAACCACTAGCGCAGCCGCCAAGGGGCCGGCAGCACGTTTCAGCCTGGGAAGATTATGGTATAGCGGCACCGCCAATGCGACCGTCGCCGGCCCCAGCAGCAACAGGATAAAACGCCCGCCTTCCATATAGGCGTCGTAACTGATGCCGGACGATAGCAGCAGGGCAATCACCAATAAGGTGCCGACCAGCACCGTATTTGCCAGCGGGTGGCCATGACAACGCTTGTTCAGCACAATAGCCAGCTTATAAGCCAGCAAAGTCATAAAGATGCCGGCTATGGGCGAGACGGCGATCCGCGATAACACATCAGCCCCCATCATCATGTCCGCTCCTGTTGGCGGGCAAGCAGGTACTTCAGCACCAACGCCGCTAGCAATAAGGGCACCAAGGTAGACACCAGCAATGCCAGCAGCAAAGACCAACCGGATGCCAGCAGCAAAGGCCACCATGCCAGCAAACCTACGCCGGCCGGAATGAACAGCAAAGACATATTGGAAAGCAGAACCGGCACATGCTGCTGCAAGCCTTGCGGCACCGAGCGGCGGAGCACGAGTGTTATAAACAGTAACAACATGCCGATAACCGCACCGGGCACAGGCAAACCCAGCCAGCGCACGATAAACTCACCCAATAATTGATAACCCGTCAACCACAGCACCATATCCAGCATCTTTCCCTCTCTTATCCCTGCATCACCGCACGACAAGCCCCTGCCACATTTGGCATAATGCGCGCCATGGTTACCGACTCTATCTGGCTGGAATCTCCGCCGACAACAACACCCGCCATCGCCGAGTGCCTGACCGAGGCCGGCTCGCTGACCGAACGCCTGATGGCCAGTGGCCGGCACTTTGGCATCCATGTTTTATTCCAAGGGGGTAATACTGCACTGCTTACGGAAGCGCCGCTACTGGAAATCGCCCCACAGGCCATCCTGTATGCGCGCCATGTGGTGTTACTGCTAGACGATATCCCGGTCGTAGTTGCGCGTAGCGTATGCCGCATAGCCTGTCCGCAATGGTCGTGCCTACTGGACCGAGGCAGCCAATCGTTGGGCTACACCCTGTTTGGCGGCTTGCCGGCACTCGAACGCGGCGCCTTGCACTTCAGCACGCAACAGGCACCGGCAACCTTGCACACGCTGGCTAGCGCCTATACCGCCGCCACAACACTAGCGGCCAGACGCTGCCTGTTTACGCTGCACGATGCCCCTTTGCTGGTGAGCGAAGTTTTCCTACCCGAACTCGAGAGTCTGGCCTGATGCCGAAGTACACACTGCATGAGCGCCTGAGCGTCTACCTGCAATTGATGCGTGCCGACAAGCCGATAGGCACGCTGCTGCTGCTCTGGCCTACGCTGTGGGGATTGTGGATAGCGGGCGATGGCCGGCCTGACTGGCTGATAGTGGCGATCTTTATTACCGGGACGTTCCTGATGCGCTCGGCCGGTTGCGTCATCAATGACTACGCCGATCGCCATATCGATGCCCATGTCGAGCGCACCCGCATGCGCCCGTTTGCCCGTGGCGCGGTCAGCGGCAAGGAAGCCCTGCTCTTGGCCGGCGCACTGGCCTTGCTATCCTTCCTGCTGATTTTTCCGCTCAACCGGCTGACCTGGGCGATGAGCCTGCCGGCACTGTTTCTGGCGGCGACCTACCCCTACACCAAACGCTTCTTTCCCCTGCCGCAGGCCTATCTGGGGCTGGCGTTTTCTTTCGGCATTCCGATGGCTTTTGCCGCACAAAGCGGCGAAGTCCCCGCCATAGCCTGGCTAATTCTGGTGGCCAATCTGTTCTGGACCATCGCCTACGACACCGAATACGCCATCGTCGACAAACCGGATGACCTTAAAATCGGCATCAAGACTTCGGCCATCACCTTCGGCCGCTACGATGTCGCGGCCGTCATGCTGTGCCACGGCATTTTTCTGGCCATGCTGCTGCTGCTGGGCAATATACTGGCCATGAACTGGCCGTATTTTACCGCCGTCGCACTATCGGCCATTTTGCTGGGGCTGCAGTATTTCGAGATCCGCGCACGCGACCGGACGCGCTGCTTCAAGGCCTTCCTGTCCAATAACCGGGTGGGGCTGCTGATTTTCCTCGGCATCGCGAGCGACTATCTACTGCGCTAAAACCTGAAAAAATCGCGGCGCCCGAGAACGGTGCGCCGCGATGTTTATCTGCCTGCGTGCTTAGCGCACGGCAAACGGAATGATATAGCGCTGCCCGTCCAGCAATAGCGTCATCAGCCAGTCCTTGCTGCCGCTCACGCACACCGGTAAATGCACCTTGGCGCTCCAGATATCCCCTTCGCGCACAAAGCCGTAGCGGTTAAAGCCCATATCCATAGACTGCATGGCAAATTCGGCCTTGGGCGCGGCCTCACCCGCACCGCGAATATCGATCACAAAAGGCTGACCGGCGGCAGGCGCCTGACGGAATGTAACTTCGCCCCCATCAGGCAGGGCACAAGCCGTTTGCAGATTGCAATTCAGCGTCACAGCCTGCGGCAGTTCTACCTTGTCCTGCTGCAGATAGCGGCCGATCAGTACAAACTTGATGGCGGCCAGGGCAAACAGGGCCAGCGCCAATAGCAGCAATTTTTTTTGTTTCAGCGTCATCATATCTTCCCCAAGCTTAGCGCCACACCATGCGCACCATGCCGGCGCGCCTCGCTGAGACCATCCGCCCCGCCCTGCCCTGCGGCAAACACCGGCAGCGGGATGCCTGCCGCCAGTGCGGCAGAAAAAGTATCCCAGTTGCGAACGGGCCTTGCCGGCCCATCCGTCGCCAGCACCGCATAATCCAGTCCCAAGCCCGCGGCATACGCCAACGCCTCAGCCGAAGAAGCATCCGTCCCCACCCAGGCAAAGTCCGGCCGGACCTCAAGCCGCGCCAAAACGTCGGCCGACACATGCACGCCATCGACCGGCAGGCCGGCAAGCCAGGCAGGATCGGCCTTGGCCAGCAGCAAACTACCCTGTGCATGCACCCGTGGCGCCAGATCCTGCAATAGCCGCGC
>NZ_JBOFOO010000010.1:0-4075 GCF_051659485.1 Craterilacuibacter sp.
AGGCGGCCGGAACGAGTTCTGCCGTACACGCTGCAGAGAATTTAAATATCTGCCATGCAGTGCATATCTTGTTTATAGATTTATTTATTCAAATTGGAAGGGACGGTGGGAAATTTTTTATCGGAAAGCAAATAACGCATACTCGAACCCAGATCAACTGCTCAATGCCGATCCAAATAGCCGTTCGCGATAGCGTGGCATCACGGCAGGCATCAATTGCGCCAGAAAATTGCGATGCAATGTGTAAGCTGCATGACTATCCTGATTGATGGAAGAAACACGAACCAGCAAACCATCAGGAATAACCCGCTGACGCAGGGTATAGTCAAGCTCTGCCCATTTTTTCATTTTCGAGTCGGCAAGAGCCGTACTTCCTACAGTAAACCAATAGGTGACAGGCTCAAACCGCCTGTTGTCCAATACAGTTTCCAGATGGCGTACCTGCATTTTTTCACTTCCGAAAAGCAAGGTATCAATCGCATTACTATTTACTACAAAACCTTGTGCCGGGTAGCACACCTCCGGGTAATGCAATTGCATCCCGTCGCGCTGATCGGCGCCGTAGGCAATAACCAGCATAACCCGCTCACCATTGTCGTTTACATATGTCCTAGACAATGTCTTGGTATATATCTTTTCTATCATGGCCTGCTGCTGAGGATTCACCACGGGCATCACAGAAATATCATCCAGTTTCCAGCCTGAAAACTGCTGCGGAATGGCCGTATCCAAATCCATCACACCCCATTTTTCTGACAAATAATGCCTGGGCTTCAAATAAATCGCCAGCAGTGAAGAAAAAATCATCAACAGGCATGCGAATCCGGCATTGACAATATTTTTACGCATCGAGACTCCTTACCTTCCCCCCGATCCGCAACAGGCTGTCGGCGACAATTATCATCATAAATGCAGCAAAAAAAAGCACCATGCCGGAAAAACCATGCAGAAAACCCTGCCCGGCAGCATCGCCAAAATAATACGTTATTAATATAAGGACACAAACACGAATAACATTGGCAAAAAAACTGATAGGAACGATTAAAATAGCCAAGCCTATATTGCGCAACAAAGAAGCATGACGCACTACATTAAGATAGAGCAGCCCCATCGCCTCCAATGTAAACAAGGTCTGTAAACCGGCACAGGCATCCGCAACCAATAACTGGTAAGACCCAATCTGTAATGTAACGCCGGTGCGGGCAATAGGGTAACCAACAGCAAACAATAAATTTTCAGCGACCCAGGAAACAGCAGTTTTCATGGGCAAGGTAATGGCATCGACCATAGCCATTGGCAGCGGCAATAAAAACAACATGAAAAACAGCACAAACCACAACGGCTTGAGTGCTCCCCTCCCATATAGTAGCAATACGCAACCCGTCAGCATGAAAATACTGGAAGCAACTTCCAGAATCAGAATACCTTGAGAGCGGCCAAGCATATACATCAGGCAGGCCAGCAGCAAAAGCGGCCATGCCCAACCCGTTTCCGGCATGCCTTGCGCCTCGGCAAGTTGACGGCGAGCACGCCAGAACAGCCAGATGCAAATCAACAGTACAATAGGGCCATGCCCCTGCTGCTCACTACGCCACAACCCGTTCATCAAGTCATAAATGGTCGGTACGTACAGAACAGCAAGCCCGGCACCTGCCAGAAGCAATGGCAAACTGGCAGGCCATTTGGATGAAAAAAAACCCGGTTGGATCAGTCTGATCATCACATTGCGCCCAAGAAATTAAAGTTACAAACCCGCTACACCCTTTTCAATTGCCTTTGCATTTACAGATGCCGCAGAGGCCTCGGGAGCCTTGATACCAGACGGCGCCACACTATCAATTTTATATTCTACTTTTGCATTCTTCTTCAAATTTTCCAATATTGAACGTGCTACATCCTTATTTTTTTGCGCTACCAATATAGCCGCAATCTGCGGCAAGGCGGTCACTTCATCGATAGGCAGTAATTTTTTACCCATCAGGCTAACCAAAAAAATCTGCTGTGGCGTATCAAAAACAATTGAATCCCCCTCCTTCAGTGCAGCAATTTCCGGCAACCACTGCATCGGTATATTCTCGGCTGCCAAAGCACCTATTTCAGCATTGACAGGCAATTGCTGAGACTTAACCCAAGTTGAAATTTCATCCATATTTTTACCGGAATTGATTTGCACTTTTAAAGCAGCAAGCAAATCAGAACTGGCTGGAAATGAAAGTTTTTGCAACTGAAAAACATGGCGATCCGCAAACAATTCAGGATGTTGTTTGTAATATTCCTGTGCATCCTCCTTGCCCGGTTTGACCTGCGCGCCCGCAGCGCGCTCCAGCCATGAGCGGGCCAGTACTTCATTACGCGCATTTTCCATGGCCATCATGACTTGCGGATCACGATCAAGTTTCTCTTCAATAGCCTTATCGATTAGCAAGCGTTGCTCAACAAGATGATCCAAAACTTGTTTTTGTACAGTTTTGGCATCACTCCCTGGCGGGTACGACATGGACTGCATGGCCGTATTCAGCTGATGAACCGTAATTTCACTACCGTTAACCTGAGCTGCCAGCTGACTAACCGGTACATCATCACCATTGCTACATGCAGTAATAGCTAAAACAGACATCAGCAGCATGCCTGGCCTGAGCTGAAAAAAACGGGATATTTGATAAGCCATAACATTCATGATTACATCTCCATCTCTCAGGCCTAGAAACCTGCCACAAATAAATAAAAATCAAAAGCCCAAGGCAACACCCAGCCAATATTGCTGCCGGCGATAACTTGGATAAGGATCTGTGGTATTCCTTTTTTCGTGCTGCATCGTTGCCGTCAATGTGAGTGGGTCAAATGGACGCCATTCCGAACCAATACTGGCGATATCGGTTTTATCATTACGCTGAGGAATACCGGCAGGAGCTCCTTTATAATCCGCAGCGGAATGGAGTAAGGATGCAAACAAGCGAATTTTGCTACTTATCTGCAAGCTTGGCTCAATACTGAAAGTATCGGTCGTTCGTGAAGAAAATATCTGCTGAGAATCTATATCTCGCTTGATCGAAACATTAAGCTCAAGCTTATCCGTTGCTTTCCAGTTAAACACGGCATACCCATTAGAACCAGAGTAATCGAGGGAAGCATCATCGTAACTACGCTTTATTCTCCCTAGGCCAGCATCCAGAGAAGTCTTGCCGCCCAACTGCCAGTTAACTGCCACTAGGTAACTGCGCTGATCAAAGTCTCGATTTTCCTGCTCTGTTCCTCGACCATCGCGTACAACAAACTGCAAGGCATTTCCGGCCGGCGTCTGGTAACGCAGACCTAGATCGGCAGTGTCTGCTTTTTCATTGACGGAAAAACTGTTTTGACTGTAGTCAGTCTTGGTCGAATCAATGCCGGCAAGCAAATAGACTCTTTGCAAGGCCTGCCATGACAGGCTGGCACGCTGAAGATCGCTACGCTTGATATTGATACTGTCACCTGAAAAAGCTGGATCCAGCAAATCGGGAACCTCTTCATGGCGCAGGAGAAAATCTCCCCGCAAGCGGGAACCCAATACCCATTTCCAACCTACATCGTAGGGATAGGCGATAAAGTTATTGTTATCAAATTCGCTGTATCGATAATCAACCGCTGAAAAATCCAACTTTAAGTGCTGAAGACTGTAGTACTTGTCTATGGATACACCCACTTCCGTCCGTGCCAGCCAGTCGGATTTGGCATCCTGCTCGCTACCGAACAGATTCGAGTCATGGGTAAGCCGGGTTCCGACGCGAAACTTGACCGTGTCCAGATCATCCGCATAGGCAGAGCATGCCCCTGCAAAAAGCAGATACAGCACACCATGCCGCAATAGCGGGTGACAAGCATATTGCTTCTTGTATCTGCTTGTTTTTTTCATGCCTCCCCCTAGTTCAAAACCTACAACGCTCAACGCGTCTCAACTAAAAATCATGTCATGTTTTACGGCTAAGACATCACGCATAGACAGCACCACCCTGCAATGACAATAGACTTTAAATAATGCAATTGAAAGGTATTATTCATGACTGCAGCAAACCCCTTGATGTGCGCCTCAGGGAGA
>NZ_JBOFOO010000011.1:0-8823 GCF_051659485.1 Craterilacuibacter sp.
GCCACCGCATCGGTGGCCGGCAAGGCAATACTGCTCGTAGCGATACGGATATCGGCGCGGCTATTGGCAAGCTTGACCGGATCAAAATGCGCATCGGCCTTGAAAGTGCGGAAGCTGCCCTTCATCGGCACCCCCATCTGGGTCAGGGTAAAATCCAGCCGGCTTGCCGCCAGATCGACACCTTGTGCCTGAGCCAGCAGCGGCAGGCTCAGCAGTACCGTCATCAGTTGTTTTTTCATCATGTTCATCCTCATTCTTGGCGTAGCGACATGCGGGCCAGCAGACCGTCCTTATCCAGATAATGGTGTTTCAGCGCGGCGAGTATATGTACCAGCACCAGCGCCGCCAGCGTGTAGGCCAGCACCGGATGGAGCCACGCCAGGCTATCGGCCAGCGCCGGGTCGGCATCCACCAGATCCGGCAACGGCCAGCGGGCAAACAGCACCACCGGGATACCCTTGGCCGAACTCATCAGCCAGCCAGCCATGGGCACGGCCAGCATCAAGCCGTATAAAGCCAGATGCCCGCCATGCGCCATCAGCCGCTCGATACGCCCCATATGAGCAGGCAGCGGCGGCGCGCCGCGGCTCACACGGGTCATGATGCGCAACACCAGCAGGAGCAGCACCAGCACCCCGCCCCATTTATGCCAGGCAAGATAGCGGAATTTAGCCGGGGACAAAGACAGACTCGCCACATAGAACCCGCCGACAAAGGTCGCCGTGATCAAGAGCGCCATCACCCAGTGCAACAGCACTTGCAACGGCGCATACGCTTTTACTTTCATTACCTGCCCTCGTTAATCGATGACTGCACTTTATTGTTATTTCATATCGCGATAAACTGGCATTCATGCAATAAATTGGTGCGAAAAACGAAACAATGGACAAACTGGAAGCGATGCGGGCACTGGTGGCAGTCGTCGATCAGGGAAGTTTTGTCGGTGCGGCAGTGCAGCTGGAGCAAACCAAGACCCGTTTATCGCGTCTGGTTTCCGATCTGGAAATGCAGTTGGGCGTACGCCTGATGCAGCGCACCACCCGGCGCCTGTCACTGACCGAAGAAGGCCAGCTCTATCTCGCACGCTGCCGCGATATTTTGCAGGCGATAAGCGAAGCCGAAGAAGAAGCCGCCAGCCGCAGCATCGAGCCACGCGGCCTGCTGCGCATCAGCGCCCCCCTGATCTTCGGCGCCCGTTATCTGGCCCCCTTATGGGCAAGGTTTGCGGCCGAGCACCCCGATATCCAGCTGGATATCGATCTGTCCGACCGCAAGATAGACCTGATAGAAGACGGCTTTGACCTAGCCATCCGCATCAGCAGCCACACCCCCGACTCACAACTCATCGTGCGCCCGCTGTGCACGGCACGTCTGCTACTGTGCGCCAGCCCTGACTATCTGGCGACACACGCAGCCTTGCAGCAGCCGGAAGATATCGCCTCGCATGCCGTCATCGATTACAGCTATGCAGTCCAGCGCCAGCAATGGCTATTGCAGCGTGGCGAAGAAATTCGCAGTACGCGCTTCACCCCAAGGTTGATCGCCAACAATGGCGACGTTTGCCGCCAGTTTGCACTGGCGCATCTGGGCCTGATACGTCAACCGGGGTTTATTGTCGGAGAGGATATTGCCGCCGGACGGCTTGTTGAAATTTTGCCGGACTGGCGGGCAGGTGATGTGGGAATTTACGCGCTCTACCCCAGCCGCAAGCATTTGCCGCTCAAGGTACGCACCATGGTGGATTTTTTACACGCCCAACTGGATGCCGCCGCATGGAACGGGCAGCCGTCTTTAGCCTAGCGCACTTGTACGCGGTAACGCAGCTCACGCAAAGCCACGTTTTTTTCCCATGGCCGGCGATAGGCAAACACCAGTTCGCTAACACCCGTTTGCTTGGCAATAAAGCGCCACGACTCGACGCCGCTACTGCCGGGCAGCGCACGATCCGCCACAAAATGCGCCTCACCTTGCTGCACCAGCAAAGGTGCGGCGCCGGAAACTTGCCAGTCATAACCGGTAGACGGGTTGGCAGGCAAGCTTAGCAACAGCACTTGCCCGCGCTGCAAAACCAGTGCCAGCCCGTTATCCGCCTCGCCAACGGCCACGGGGGCGGCAACAACATTCTGAACGGGCTTGCCATCCGGCACCGATGCACAGCCCCCCAGCAGCAAAAGACACATGGCGACAGAAAAACCGGACTGTTTCATCAAGACTCCGCAATTAGAATTGGCTGCTGTTTTAGCATACCGCCACAGCCCGGTCACACCCTGCCGCCGCACACCTTAGAACCTGTTCACGATCTGCTGCGCGTCGTCGATACGGCGTTAAAAACGGCTTCGAAATGCTCATGTGCCGTCTGTACACTCCGCTTTCTCAGCCGTTTTCGCCTTGTCTCGTGCTAGCTCGCGAGATCTTGAACACGCTCTGAGCCAGACTTAAGCGCCAATCGTACCGGATGCGCCTTACACCCCGGCCTGGTGGGCCTGCTCGTCGGCGTGGTAGCTGGAACGCACCATGGCGCCAACTGCCGCGTGTTTGAAGCCCATGGTGTAGGCCTCGGTTTCGAACGACTTGAACTGGTCGGGATGCACATAGCGCAGCACCGGCAAGTGACCATCCGTTGGCTGCAGATATTGGCCGACGGTCAGCATGTCGATATCGTAGCGGCGCATATCGGCCATGACCTCGAGGACTTCCTCGTCGGTTTCGCCCAAGCCCACCATGATGCCGGACTTGGTCCGTACCTCGGGGCGCAGCGCCTTGTACTGTTTGAGCAGTTCCAGCGAATGCAGATAATCGGCACCGGGGCGTGCCTGTTTGTACAGGCGCGGTGCGGTTTCCAGATTGTGGTTCATCACGTCAGGCGGCATGGCGGCCAGAATCTCCAGCGCGATTTCGAGACGGCCACGGAAATCCGGCACCAGCACCTCGATCTGGGTACCCGGCGACAGCTTGCGGATTTCGCTGATGCAGTCGGCAAAGTGCTGGGCACCACCATCACGCAGATCGTCGCGATCAACCGAAGTGATCACCACATAGCGCAGTTTGAGTGCGGCAACAGTCTCGGCCAGATGTTTCGGCTCGTTCGGATCCAGCGGATTAGGACGGCCATGACCGACATCGCAGAACGGGCAACGACGGGTACAGATATCCCCCATGATCATAAAGGTAGCCGTACCCTTGCTGAAGCATTCGCCGATATTCGGACAGGTCGCCTCTTCGCATACGGTATGCAATTTCTGCGCGCGCAAAATGTCTTTTATTTCGCCGAACCGCTGGCCGGACGGCAGCTTGGCACGTATCCATTCCGGCTTTTTCAGCTTCTCATCCAGCTGCACTACCTTGATCGGGATACGGGCGGTCTTGGCTGCGCCCTTGTGCTTGATGCCCGCTTCGTTTTCCAGCTTCATACCGACTCCCTTGGCTTTTATGCACCTTAAGCGGTGCCCATCTTGCTGTTGTTTTAGTCTTGCTGACTTGCTGCCACGGCGTCTCTATCAATAGCAGGCTCGGCGCTTGCCGGCGCATCCAGTGCCTGCGCCAGATGCGGCAATAAGCGCGCCGAGGCTTCGGCCACGCTTAGCGTGACACCCAAATCCTTGAGCTGGGTCACTTTCAGGCCCTGATAGCCGCAAGGATTGATCCAGCCAAACGGCGTCAAATCCATGTCGACATTCAGCGACAGTCCGTGATAGACCGCCCCGTTGCGTATCCTGAGTCCGAGCGAGGCAATTTTTTCACCCGCCACATACACACCGGGCGCATTCACGTCGCCGGCGGCTTCGATACCGCATTCGGCCAGCATGGCGATGATAGCGTTTTCGATGCGGCGCACCAGCTCGCGCACCCCCAGACCCAAACGCTTGAAATCTATCATTAGATAGACCACCAGCTGCCCCGGGCCATGATAGGTGACCTGTCCGCCGCGGTCGGTACGCACCAGCGGAATATCGGTGTGACACAAGAGGTGTTCCGGCTTGCCGGCCAGCCCCAGCGTGTAGACGGGTGGGTGTTCAACCACCCACAACTCGTCTGCGGTTGCGCTGGTACGCACATCGGTAAACGCCTGCATGCTGCGCCAGACCGGCTCGTAATCGGCCACACCCAGTTGCTTGACCATACGCGCCATGCTCACAGTACCAGCTTGACCATAGGGTGGCCGGTCAAAGCCAGATAGATCTGATCCAGCTGGGCGCGACTGGTCGCATTCACCGTGACGGTCAGCGACAGATACTTGCCGCTTGAGCTTTCACGTACCACCACATCCAGCTCGTCCAGATCCTGTGCGTGTATCCGCACCACCTCGATCACGGTCGTTGTCAGCGCCTCGTGACGCACGCCCATCACCTTCAGTGGAAAACGGCAGGGAAATTCGAATAGGTCTTTCTGATCGCTCATGCTTTCTTCCTTCAGTCGACTCCGATACAAGACCGAAGCCGGTATCGCGGACACAATACCCGCTACAACTTACCAGCCCAACATCAGCTTGATGCTGTCCCACAAACGGCTGAAGAAGCCCCCTTCGGCCACTTCGGCCAGTGCCAGCACCGGCTCTTCATGTATCACCTTGCCATCCAGCGACACCACTAATTTACCCACCACCTGACCCTTTTTCACCGGAGCGATCACCGGCTGCATCGTCGTCAAGTCGGCCTTGAGCTTGGCGGACTGGCCTTTGGCTACCGTGGTGTAGACATCGTGATTGAAACCAACCGCCAACTTGTCGGCGGCGCCCTTGTATACGCTCACTTCGGAAACAGCCTTGTTCGCAGCATACAGCTTGGGGGTTTCAAAGAATTGCAGGCCGTAGTTCAGCAGTTTCGAGCTTTCTACTGCGCGCGCTTCCGCACTGGCAGTCCCCACCACCACCGAAATCACCCGGCGACCATCACGGTGGCTTGACGCAATCAGGTTGTAACCGGCCGAATTGGTGAAACCGGTCTTCATGCCGTCAACGTTGGGGTCGCGATACAGCAGCAGGTTGCGGTTAGGCTGGGTGATGCCGTTATAACTAAACGACTTCATCGAATAGATTTGATAAAACTGCGGGAAATCGCGAATGATGGCCGTCGCCAAAATCCCCAGATCACGCGCGGTGGTGTAGTGCGCATCACCCGGCAGGCCGGTCGAGTTCTGGAAATTGGTGTTTTTCATACCCAGACGCTTGGCTTCAGCCGTCATTAACTGGGCAAACACTTCCTCGCTACCGGCAATAGCTTCGGACAGGGTGACGCAGGCATCATTGCCGGACTGCACAATCATGCCCTTGATCAGATCGTCGACCTTGGCCGGTACCTTAGGGTCGAGGAACATACGCGAGCCCTCAGCCTTCCAGCCTTGTGCCGAAACCGTCAGCGCCTGATCCAGCGTCAGCCGGTTTTCCTTGAGCGCCTTGAACGTCAGGTAAGCGGTCATCAGCTTGGTCAGCGAAGCCGGTTCGATACGGGCATCCGGGTCCAGCGAGGCGATGGTTTCACCGCTATTGAAATCGGTCAGATAATAGGCCTTGCCGGCAATGGCGGGCACAGGCGGCACGAATACGGTATTAGCAACAACAGGCAGCGCAAAGGCGGCAGCTACAATCAGGGAAGTCAGTTTTTTCATCATCAGCTTCTGGCATTAAGGGCAGACGCAAGGTCCGCATAGAATCAGCGCGCAATTATACACACCTGTCGCACCTGCGCTGCAGCAGCGTCCACGGCAAGCCCATCGCTGCAACAGATCACAGCCCCGTTCCCCAGCCTGTCTTTTCCTGATAGCCTGAGCAAGCAAGACATAGGCATCAAACAAAGGATAAAAAACCGCATGAGCACGCCTGCCCCCGACTATCTCGAACGCATCCTGACTTCGCGCGTCTACGACGTGGCCATCGAGTCGCCACTAGAAGTGGCGCCCAACTTGTCGCGCCGCACCAAAAACACCATCTTGCTCAAGCGCGAAGATCTGCAGCCGGTGTTTTCTTTCAAGTTGCGCGGCGCTTACAACAAGATGTCCAAGCTCAGCGCAGCACAAAGACAGCAAGGGGTGATTACCGCCAGTGCCGGCAACCATGCGCAGGGCGTCGCCCTGTCTGCCAGCAAGCTAGGCTGCGAGGCGACTATCGTGATGCCGGTCACCACCCCGCAGGTCAAGATAGATGGTGTAATCAGCCGCGGCGGCAAGGTCGTGCTGTTTGGCGAGTCCTATAGCGATGCCTATCAGCACGCCATGACTCTGGTGGCAGAAACCGGCAAGGTCTATATCCCGCCATTCGACGATCCGGATGTGATCGCCGGGCAAGGCACCATTGCCATGGAAATCCTGCGCCAGCACCAAGGCCATATCGATGCCGTGTTTGTCGCTATCGGCGGCGGCGGACTGGCGGCCGGGGTTGCCAGCTATATCAAGCGCCTGAAGCCCGAAATCAAGATCATAGGTGTACAGCCGGTCGATTCCGACGCCATGCGCCAGTCGATTGCTGCGGGGCACCGCGTCGAACTGAAAGATGTGGGGCTGTTTGCCGATGGCGTCGCGGTCAAGCTGGTAGGCGAAGAAACCTTCCGCATCTGCCGCGAGCTTCTGGACGAGATTATCCTGGTCGATACCGACGCAATCTGCGCCGCCATCAAGGATATTTTCGAAGACACCCGTGCCATCTGCGAACCGGCAGGCGCCTTGGCCGTGGCCGGCGCCAAGGCCTATGTAGAACGCGAGCGCTGTGAAGGCCAGACCCTGATTGCCATCAACTGTGGCGCCAATATGAATTTCGATCGCCTGCGCCACGTTTCCGAGCGTTCGGAACTGGGCGAACGCCGCGAAGCCATTATCGCCGTCACCATCCCCGAAACACCGGGCAGCTTCAAAAAATTCTGCAATATCATCGGCCAGCGCAATATCACCGAATTCAACTACCGTTTTGCCGATCCCAAACTCGCCCATGTCTTTGTCGGCGTTCAGATCAGCGGCCGTGACGATATTGAGCATATCCTCAGCTCGCTCAAGGCCGAGGGGCTGGGCGGCATCGACCTGACCGACAACGAAATGGCCAAGCTGCACATCCGCCATCTGGTCGGCGGCCATGCACCGCAATTGCAAGACGAGCGCGTGCTGCGCTTCGAGTTCCCCGAACGCCCGGGCGCACTCAAACGCTTTCTGGATGCCATGCGCACCGACTGGAACATCTCGCTATTCCATTACCGCAACCATGGCGCCGATTATGGCCGGGTCTTGGTCGGCATTCAGGTGCCGCCCTCCGATCACAGTGCATTCCAGCATTTCACCGAAACATTGGGCTACCCCTGCATCGAAGAAACCGATAATCCGGCCTATAAACTGTTCCTAGGCAAGACGCTGCGTTAAGTCCGCTTGTCCCTGCGTGCATTCGCAGGGACAATATTGCTGACGACACTACGAACACACACATCATGATACAGGCAGTCCTGTTCGACCTTGACGGCACCCTTGCCGACACCGCCCGCGATCTGGGCGGCGCGCTCAACCGCCTGCTGGCGGAAGAAGGCCTGCCACCACAGCCCTATGCCGCCATCCGCCCCATCGCCAGCCATGGCGCGCGTGGCTTGGTGAGTCTGGGTTTCGGCATCACGCAAGATCATGTGCGCTTCGAAGAATACCGCCTGCGCTTTCTCGAGCAATACGAACACGGCTTCGCCAATGAAACCTGTTTGTTTGACGACATCAATAGCATGATTACCGCGCTGCACCAGCGCGGCCTAGTCTGGGGCATCATCACCAACAAGCCGATGCGCTTCACCGACCGCCTCGTCCCTGCCCTACCCTTTGCCCTGCCGCCAGCCGTCGTTGTTAGCGGCGACACCGTGGGCATCGCCAAACCGGACCCAAAACCCATGCTGTACGCGGCCAGCCAGATCAATATCGCACCCGAGCACTGCCTGTATGTCGGCGACGCCGAGCGCGACATACAGGCCGGACGCGCCGTCGGCATGAAAACCGTACTGGTCAACTGGGGCTACATCGCCGACCATGACCGGCCGCACGAATGGGGTGCAGATATCCGCATTGACCACCCGCTGGAATTGTTGGCGCACCTGTAAAACCAGGCAGCTAAAGCTGGCACAAGCGCAAGCAAGCCTGTTATACTGGCCGCTACCAAATCTGGGGGCGACCTGGTTTCGACGGGGATTGCGAAGCAGATGAGGGCATACCGGGATTTCAGTCATCCCGTAAAACACTGAATTTTTTTAGTCGCAAACGACGAAACTTACGCTCTAGCAGCCTAACGGCCGGCTAGACACTACAACGATTCGCAGATGGGTCGGGGGCGTCAAAACCCTGTAGTGTTACTCTACATCTGCTAGTGCTATGTCGGGTTACTTGGCATTGTGCGAAACAATAGGTGACTCGCCAAAGCTCAGCCTGTCCGTCGGCGTAGTGGAGGTTAAATCCAAATGACACGACTAAGTATGTAGAACTCACTGTGTAGGATTTCCGGACGCGGGTTCGATTCCCGCCGCCTCCACCAAACAACCGTTTCATGACGTGTCATGAAACACCAAGAACCCCGAGAAATAAGCCTCTCGGGGTTTTTTGTTGTCTGTTATCGTGCCATACCGTGTCTTGACATACCGCCACCGATGGCGGTACTTATAGCGGTAGCACAGCTACCGACAGGGTCAGATACCGTCATGCCTCTAACAGACACCGCCTGCAAGAACGCAAAACCCAAGAATGACGGGAAGCCCGCCAAGTACGCCGACGAAAAAGGTATGTACCTGCTAGTCAATCAGGCTGGCAAATATTGGCGTCTAGATTACCGCTTTGCCGACAAGCGCAAGACCCTAGCCCTAGGGGTGTATCCGGAAAGAA
>NZ_JBOFOO010000012.1:0-6769 GCF_051659485.1 Craterilacuibacter sp.
CCCCTTATCATCCGGCGCTGGCAAGCCGCATCGGCGATGCCGCACTGGTGATGAAACCGGGCTACGCCTTGCGCGACACCCTGCCCGGTGAAAAAAAACTCAAGCTGCGCGGCGCGCATGGTGGCGTCAGCGCAGAAGAAATGACGGTTCCATTGATACGCATCGACCTGTAAGCCTTAGCCTGCTACGCAAAAAAGACAATGGCGCCCATGGGCGCCATTGTCTTTTTCCTGCCCAGCGAATGATTCAGGCCAGACGCTCACGCCACGCAGCCAGAGCCTGACGGGTAATGCGCACCGGCATAATCACCCGCTCTACCGGCTCGATACGGCCAAAGGTCATGGTTTCGATATCCAGCGGAATACCATCCTCGCCTTCGCTAGGCGAGCGCACAATCCCCATCCGATCAAGGAATAGCTGCTCGCTACGTACGGCAAGATAGTGCTCGGGCGCATTGCTCACCCGCTGCACTTCGGCCAGCTTGCCCTCCAGCGTGGCGACCGCAGAGAGCGTTTGCAGCTCTTGATTGACTTCGGCCAGATACGCCAGCAGTGCTTCACGCGTATCGGGCAAGCGGTCGTTCTCAGGCGTGGCATCCACGACAAGAGCCTTGCCCGACAAGGTCGCCAGCTTCAGCTCCAGCTGCATTTTCTCCGTCCCCAAGGCCTGCAAGCGTGCCGTTTGCAGCTCGATACGCCGCGCAGCAACCGTCGCCAGCGCATGAAACGCGCGCTGCACCGCCTCCAGCTTGAGCTCGGCCTCATTACGGCAGACCGCCACCAGACGGTGGCCAGAAAAACTGACCGCCGTCTGCGCAACATCATCCAGCAACTGGCCGTTACGCAAAGCCGAGCCGAAATGACTCTTCTGCTGGCACTGCATCACCAGCAAACCGTAGGCTTCATCGCCATTGGCGGCACGCAGGAAATAATCGCGCAATGCTTCACTGCCATTGAGGGTCTGATATAAAACTTCAGGATTCGCAAACATCAGCCCAACCCGCCGGTCGGCGTTATAGCCTTGCGGTGACAAATCCAGCGCCGGGGCAAGGCCGGACGCCAGCTTTTCGGCGTAGGCACGCGATTGGCGCGCCCCGACCAACAAGCTGCGACGCCAGCCCGGCAACAGTTCTATTTTGGGCTCGGCCACCCGCGCCAGCGTGCGGATAAAATCATCCAGCTCGCGCTTGTCGTCATTGAGCCCCAGCAAGCTCGTGATCCACTGCCACAAGGTGTTCATCCTGCCCCCTATTGTCAGAATTTCTCGCCTGCAGCCAGATAGCGCCACTTCCCTACCGGCAAATCACCCAACATGACTTTGCCGATACGTACGCGCTTGAGCCCAATTACACGCAAGCCGACCAGTTCGCACATGCGGCGGATCTGGCGCTTTTTGCCTTCGTGCAAGACAAAGCGCAACTGGTCTTCGTTCTGCCACACGACTTGCGCCGGCAACAGCTTCTTGCCATCGAGCTCCAAACCGTGATTCAGACGAGCCAACCCTTCGGCAGACAGCGCACCAGAGACACGCACCAGATATTCTTTGTCGACCGAAGAGTTTTCACCGATCAGATGCTTGGCGACCACACCATCCTGCGTCAACACCAGCATACCGATGGAGTCGATATCCAGACGGCCGGCAGGGGCCAGGCCCTTGAGATGCTCGCGCGCAAAGCGGATGCCGCTTTGGTCGCCTTTCCACTGGTTATCGGGGGTGATCAGCACATAGGCCGGCTCGTAGCCGTCTTCGGCCTGGCCGGAGACATAGCCGATAGGCTTGTTCAGCAAGACGGTGACGCGGCGCGCCTGTGCCTGACTGGCACGCCTATCCAGATCGATACGCTGGCCGGCCGTGACTTTTTGCCCCAGTACCGCGACTTGCCCGTCCACCTTGACCCAACCCTGCTCTATATAGCTGTCGGCCTCGCGGCGCGAACACAGCCCGAGTTCGGCAAGGCGCTTGGATATACGGACAGATTCCATGAAACCACTCCAACTGAAAAGGGCAGCTCAAGGCCGCCCGTTACAAAGTAGCCCATTGTAAGGCATCAGGCCGCTTTACGCCCGAACTCAAACAGGAAACGGCGATAAAAGCTCGTAGGCAAGGCGCTGACAGCAATCCCGCTAAAGATGGTGGCCAGTCCCGCCACATGATAGGCATAAACCCGCTCCCCCAAAAACAGTATGGACAGCAAGGCGCCAAAAGCCGGCATCAGATAGAGAAAGCTGGCGGCACGCGCACTGCCTATCACGGCAATGGCGCGGTTATACATCAGAAAAGCCAGCACCGATGGGAAGATGCCCAGATAGACCAGCGCCAGCATCCCTCCGCCAGTCAAACCATGCAGCGCACGTCCGGCATAGCCTTCATATAAAGCCAGCGGCAACAAGGCCAACACCCCGATGGCAAACAGCACCACCATCTGCACCACCGGTGCAATCCCCGGCTTAAGCCGGCGCAAACCCACGGTATAGCAGGCCCAGCACGCACCGGCGGCCACCACGCCAGCGTCACCCGGCGTCAGCTCAAAGCGCGCCAGCGCCAGCCAGTCGCCACGCAACACGATAATCAGCGCACCACCAAGTGCCAGCAACATCCCCGCGCCTTGCTTACGCGACAAGGCTTGCCCGCTTGCCACCGTACCCAGCAGCAGCACCATAACCGGCGTCAGGCTATTGAGCACCACGGCATTGGTTGCCGTGGTATGGCGCAGCGAGATGTATAGCAGTGTATTGGTCAGGGCAATGCCCGACAGCCCCAGAAACAGCAACACCTTCCATTGCGAACGGATTGCCGGCCAGGCAGGCCCCAGCCGTGACCAGGCAAAAGGCAGCAGACACAAGAGCGCCAATACCCAGCGCAGCAGCGCCAGCGTAAACGGGCCGATGCTGGCCCCTAGCGCACGCCCGATAATGAAATTACTGGCCCACATCAAAATGGCCAGCACCAGCATGGGATAAGTCAGTCTGGACGCTAAATTGGCAGCGGCGGGCATAAGAAAAGTCTGTCGTCAAATGGATGCCTATATTTTAAAGACATACACACGGGCTTCACGCCAAACTCAAGTTACTAAAATTGCATTAATTGCTATTAAAAACAACTAAACATTAATTAATTGCTCAAATATAAATATTCTTGAAACAAAAAAATACAAATCCAGGAAAACGGGCATCCTAATAAAAACGCCCCTTTCGGGCCGCTCATCATCATGCGGCCATCCGCTTACTTGAGCCGGCTCCCGTCCATATCCAGCACCACCACATTAACGGTGATTCCTTGCCGTATGCTTTGCGTCACCGTGCAGTAATCCTCGAACGTCGCCAGCACCCGCTCGACCTGGGCTAACGTTGCTGCGGGCTGCCCCAGCTGCAGCGTTACCTCGATCGACTCGATACGCAAACGCCTGGCCTCGTTGCGGCCGATCACACAACTAGCCTCGGCCGACAAAGGCGCGACATCCTGCTTGAATTTGCCAAAGGCAAACAGCAGGCTGGCACATAGACAGTTGGCCGCAGCGGCGACCAGCAACTGGGAAGGCGATGGTCCGCTATCCTCTCCCAAAGGCGGTGGCTCGTCGCTAAGCAGCACAGCCGCACCATGGCCGAACTCGTTGGCAAAACGGTAACGCTCAATCTGCCTGAGCGAAACATGCACATCTGCAGCCATACCCACTCCCTGTTTAAAGTTGCCGTCCCAGTGCCCGGGCCAATATTTCCAGCTGCACCATCAGCGTAGCGAATTCCTGCGGATTCAAGGCCTGATCCGCGTCGCACAAGGCCTCGCAAGGCTGTGGATGCACTTCTATCATCAGGCCGTCGGCCCCGGCCGCCAAGGCCGACATCGCCAGTGCCGGCACCATCCATGCCTTGCCGCCGGCATGACTCGGGTCGGCAATCACCGGCAGATGGGTTTCGCGCTTAAGCAGCGCGATCGCCGACACGTCCAGCATATTGCGGTAGGCCGTTTCAAAGCTGCGTACGCCGCGCTCGCAGAAAATAATATTATGGTTACCGCCGGCGGCAATGTACTCGGCCGCCATCAGCCATTCGTTCACGGTGGCGGCCATGCCGCGCTTCAGTACCACCGGTTTGTTGATGCGACCGACCTCTTTCAAGAGATCAAAATTCTGCATATTGCGCGCGCCGATCTGGATTACATCGACGTCGTACTCGAGAAAGGTATCAAGCTGGCGCACATCCATCAGCTCGGTCACCACCGGCAGGCCATGCGCCCTGCCCGCTTCTTGCAGCAAGTCCAGCCCGGCCACGCCCAGCCCCTGAAAACTGTACGGACTGGAGCGCGGTTTGAATGCACCGCCGCGCAACAGACGCGCCCCGGCTTTCTTGATGCCGGCAGCGGCCAGATCCATCTGCCCGGCAGTTTCCACCGAGCACGGGCCGGCAATAATCTGCAACTGCTTGCCGCCAAAGGGGATGCCGCGCACATGAACGATACTGTCGCTGCCATGCACCTCACGCGCGACAAGCCGGTAGTCCTTGAGTACGCGCATGGCACGCTCGACCCCGTCCATCAACTCGAACATATCGGCCGACAACACCCGCTCATCGCCGACCGCCCCGATAATGGTGCGTTCGGTGCCGCGCGACACATGCTCGCTCAGGCCGTGGGCGCGGATCTTGCCGACCACGGCGGCGATTTGACCTTCGCCCGCAGTGCGGGCCATCACGATAATCATGCAGTTTCCACCCGTTTCATTTCCGGCCCCAAAGCGTTGTTTAAAGCAGCGCGCTTTCCAGTACCTCGATAAAGCGGGCATTTTCCTGCGGCAAGCCTATGCTCACGCGCAGGCTATTTTTCATATTGTAAGGTGCCAGCGAACGCACGATCACACCATGACGCAACAGATAGGCATTAAGCGCTGCCGCGTCAGCGACATGGAAGGTCACGAAGTTGGCAAAAGACGGAATGTAAGGCAGGCCCAAGCGCACGAAAGCCTCGGTCAACTGCGCCATCCCCTCCTTATTGACCGCGACGGCCCGCGCCAGAAAATCATCATCGACTAGCGCCGCTGTCGCTGCCGCCTGTGCCAGTGCATTGACATTAAATGGCTGGCGCACACGATTGACCATGGCCACAATTTCGCTGCTGGCCAGCGCAAAACCAACCCGCAAGCCTGCCAGACCATAGGCCTTGGAAAAAGTACGCGAGACAATCAGATTGGGGAAGCGGGACAGGAAACCGACAATATCGGCACGCAGTTCGAGCGCCAGATACTCGGTATACGCCTCATCCAGCACCACCAGCACCTGCGCCGGCACCGCCTCCAGAAATTCCAGCAGGGCACCGGGCTTGATCAGGGTACCGGTCGGATTATTGGGGTTGGCGACAAACACCAGCCGGGTAGAGGGCTCAATTGCCGCAAGCATCGCATCCAGGTCGTGACCATAGTCGCGCGCTTTCACCTCAATACAGCGCGCGCCAGTGGCCTGCGTTACCAGCGGATAGACGGCAAAAGCATATTCGGAAAACACCACCGAGTCACCGGGGCGCAAAAAGGTGCGCGCAACCAGTTCGAGAATATCGTTGGAGCCATTGCCCAGCAGTACCTGCTCTTGATTCATGCCGAACTTGGCGGCAATCGCGGCTTTGAGCTCAAAGCCGTTGCCATCCGGATAGCGCGACAGCTCGGATACCGCCGCCTCCAGCGCAGCCCGCGCCTTGGGCGGCAGGCCCAGCGGGTTTTCATTGGAGGCGAGCTTGACGATGGCAGCCTCATCCAGCCCCATTTCACGCGCCAACTCGGAGATGGGTTTGCCGGCCTGATACGGGGCGATGGCACGGATATAATCGGGAGCGAGTTCAGCCAGATTCATGATGGTTTCTCTTGTTGGATTATTATCGACCCCCGCACGTGTGGCAGGGTTCAGGTTTTAACCGTTTTTGGCATCCACCCATTTGAGGGTGTGGCGCGGCTGGTGGTTTTCCAGCGCAGCAAACAAGGCGGGCAGCCGCTTTTCAGCCACGAATAGCGACAGGTTTTCCGGACGGGCAAAGCCTTCATCCACTGCGTGCTGCGTCATGGCCAGCAAGGGATCGAAAAAGCCGGCTACATTCAGCAAGCCCACCGGCTTGTCGTGCACCGCCAGTTGTGCCCAGGTCAGAATCTCGAACAGCTCGTCAAAAGTACCGAAGCCGCCGGGCAAGGCAACAAAAGCATCCGATAGCTCGGCCATCTTCGCCTTGCGCGCATGCATGCTGTCGGTGATATGAAGCTCGCTCAGCCCCAGATGGGCAACCTCTTTCGACTTCAGAAACTCGGGGATCACGCCTATCACTTTACCGCCGGCAGCGAGACAGGCATCAGCCGCCACCCCCATCAGTCCGACATTACCGCCGCCGTACACCAGGGTAATGCCGCGCTGCCCCAACTCGGTGCCAAAAGCACGTGCGGCTTCGGTATATTCTGGACGCTTACCGAAGCGTGAACCACAAAACAGACAAATCGACTGAATAGACTTCATGAGTACCACTTAATGACAAATCAGACAGCCCTGCCCCGCGTCACCGCCAGGGCAAGGAAACATAAAGCAAGCACACTTAGATAACCGCTTGCGGATAAGAGCCCAGCAGCTTGACGTAGGACGCGCGTGCACGCAGCGCTTCCAGCGCCGCTGCCACATGCGTCTCGCTGCAATGGCCCTCCAGATCGATAAAAAACACATAGTCCCATAGCCCGGCACGCGACGGGCGCGACTCGAACTTGCTCATTGATACGCCGCTGTCGGCAATCGGTGCCAGCAACTGATGT
>NZ_JBOFOO010000013.1:0-4196 GCF_051659485.1 Craterilacuibacter sp.
CTCCTCGCCCCAGATCACCGGCCCGGTATCAAAATCGAGACGCCCACCCGAACGGCCGACCCGCTTGCCGTTGGACTCCATATCCAGCTGTTGGATGTGGGCCGGCAATCGGCGCAGGCCGTGATCGTAAGGCATGATGGCATGCGTATGCGCACCATAAAAGGTGTTGTACCAGATGCCGATCAGGGCCAGCAGCACCGGCATATTGGCGTCAAACGGCGCGCTGAAAAAGTGCTGGTCCATCGCATGCGCACCGGCCAGAAATTCGTCGAAGTGCTCGGCGCCGACCGCCAGCATGACCGACAGGCCAACCGTCGACCACACCGAATAGCGTCCGCCTACCCATTCCCAGAAGCCGAAGCGGTTGGCCGCATCGATACCGAAGCCGGCCACCGCCGCTTCATTGGTCGACACCGCCACAAAATGCTTGCTGATGGCCTCTTCCGAGACCTGGCCGACAAACCAGCGCCGTGCAGCCTGCGCATTCAGCAGGGTTTCCGGCGTGGTAAAGGATTTGGAGGCAATAATAAACAAGGTGGTCGCCGGATCCAGCTTGTCCAGCGTGCGCGCAAGATTGGCCGGGTCGACGTTGGAGACATAATGAATGGCCGGCCCGCCCTGGGCATAAGGCGCCAGTGCTTCCACCGCCAGCAAGGGGCCAAGATCCGAGCCGCCAATACCCAGATTGACCACATCCGTCACCCGCCGCCCATCATGACCGCGCCAGTCACCGGCACGAACCCGCCCGGCAAAATCGCGAATGCGGGCCAGCTCGCCGTGCACATCGGCCACCACATTTTGCCCGTCCACCTCCAGCACTGCGTCCTTGGGCAGACGCAAGGCGGTATGCAGCACGGCGCGATTTTCACTGACATTGATACGCTCGCCCGAGCGCATGCGCTCCATCCAGCCCTTCAGGTCCGCGACCTCGGCCAGCTCCAGCAGCAAGGCCAGCGTGCGCTCGGTGATGCGGTTTTTCGAGTAGTCCAGCAACAGACCATCGTGCTTGAGCGAGAAGCGCTGAAAACGTCCAGCATCGGCATCGAACAGTTCGCGCATCGTGACATAGCGCGTAGCGCGTTGATGCTGATGCAGCTTGGCCCAGACTTGCGAGGCATTGATATCGTTGAAACTGATCGCGGCCATAATGTGGATTCTGTTGTAAAGACGAAAAAGGGTGACGAATCACCCTTTTGTCATTTTAATGCAGGTGCGTTTATTCGCGAATGAAATTTGCGCGGTAGTAACGCAGCTCTTCGATGGATTCGATGATGTCGGCCAGCGCCTCGTGCTTGCCCTTCTTGACCACACCCTTGTAGACATCGGGCTTCCAGCGCTTGCACAGCTCTTTGAGCGTCGACACATCCAGATTACGGTAGTGGAAATAGGCTTCCAGCTTCGGCATCCAGCGCGCCATAAAGCGGCGGTCCTGGCCGATGGAATTGCCGCACATAGGCGTCACGCGCTCGGCGACATGCTCTTGCATAAAGGCCAGCAGTGCGGTTTCGACTTCGGCTTCGGACAGGGTAGACACGCGCACCCGCTCGGTCAGGCCGGTGCGGCCGTGGGTCTTGGTATTCCATTCGTCCATACCGTTCATGACGGCATCGCTTTGATGCACGACATAGACCGGTGACTGGTCCAGAATATTCAGCTGACTGTCGGTGACTATCATCGCCACTTCGATAATGCGGTCGGTGTCAGGCTCCAGCCCGGTCATTTCCATGTCGAGCCAGATGAGCTTGTTCGGATCTTGTGCCATACTTGCCAGCTTTCTATAAATGATGCTCTATTCTCCGTGATTGCCGGCTATTCGGCAAACGGGACTGCCCATGACAGATATCCGCTTTACCTTTTTGTTTCTTGCCGCACTGGCGGTGACGTTCACGCTGCGCCTGTTTCTATCGTGGCGCCAGATGCGCCATGTCGCCATGCACCGCGCGCAAGTGCCGGCCGAATTTGCCCACAGCATTCCGCTTGCCACCCATCAGCATGCTGCCGACTACACCCTTGCCAAGACGCGGCTGGGCATCGCATCCGGCGTACTGGATGCGGCACTGATTCTGGCATTCACTCTGGGCGGTGGCCTGCAGTTTTTATGGTCACAGGCGGCACGGTTTGATCTGGGGCCTATCGGCACCGGCATGCTGTTTATGGTACTGGTGAGTGCCATCAGCGCGCTTGCCAACCTGCCCTTATCCCTGCTGTCCACCTTCGGTATCGAAGCGCGTTACGGCTTTAACAAGATTACGCCGCGCCTGTTTATCACCGATATGCTGCGCGGCATGCTGCTGTCGGCCTTGCTAGGCCTGCCGCTATTGGCGCTGGTGCTATGGCTGATGCAAGGCGCAGGCGCGCTCTGGTGGTTATGGGTATGGCTGGCTTGGGCCGGGTTTAGTCTGGCCATGCTATGGCTGTACCCTACCGTAATCGCCCCGCTCTTCAACCGCTTTCAGCCGCTGGACGACAAGGTGCTGGAAGCGCGCGTGACCGGCTTATTGGCGCGCACCGGCTTCAAGAGTCAGGGCGTTTACGTGATGGACGGCTCGCGCCGCACGCGCCACGGCAACGCCTACTTCACCGGTTTTGGCGCGGCCAAGCGCATCGTTTTTTTCGACACCCTGTTGTCTGCGCTAAGCCATGAAGAAATCGAGGCGGTGCTGGCCCACGAGCTGGGTCACTTCAAGAAAAAACACGTCGCCAAACGCATGCTGACGACCTTCGCACTGGCGCTGGGCATCCTGTTTGTGCTGGCGCTATTATTGGCGAGCCCATGGTTTTATCAGGGATTAGGCGTGACCGAACAAACGCACGCCATGGCTTTGGTGCTGTTTTTCATGGTACTGCCCTTGTTTACCTTTCCGCTGACACCCTTGTCCAGCCTGCTCTCGCGCCGGCATGAGTACGAAGCCGATGCCTTTGCCGCCCGCGAAAGCGGCCGCCAGCCGCTGATCAGCGCACTGGTCAAGCTCTATCGCGACAACGCCGCCACACTGACGCCAGACCCGCTACACTCGGCGTTTTACGACTCGCACCCGCCAGCGGCGCTGCGTATCGCCCATCTCAAAGGACTTCCCGCATGAAACTGACCGAAATGCGCTGCAGTGCAGACCACCCGGCCCTGCACGCAGATGCCTTGCTTATTCAGCTACAGACCCTGCCCCACTGGCAACTGCTTGACGGCGTTCTGGTTCGCAGCTTTGCGTTTGCCGACTATTACCACACCATCGCTTTCGTCAATGCACTCGCGTTTATTGCGCATCGTGAAAATCACCACCCGGATTTATCGGTGCATTTCAACCGCGTGGTGGTGCGCTTCTCTACCCATGACGCCGCCGGCATCACCCTGAACGACCTGATTTGCGCGGCCAAGTGCGACGCGCTGCAAGGCACGGGCGCATGAAGGCAACGGGTCAGATTATCCGCAGTTACGGCCGCCGCTTTATCGTCGAAAGTGGCGATACCGAGTATGACGCCACTACCCGCGCCAAGCGGGTCGATTACGCCTGTGGCGACTGGGTAGACATCACCATCCAGAATAAAGAGCAAGCGGTGATAGAGGGCGCGCACGAGCGGCGCAGCCTGCTTTACCGCCAGGATGACTGGAAAACCAAGGTGATCGCCGCCAACGTCAGCCGCATCCTGTTCGTATCCGCCGCCGTCCCTACACCTAGCGAAGAGCTACTAGGGCGCTGCCTGATTGCCGCCGAAGCTGCCGATATCGATCCGGTGATTATCGTCAATAAGTGCGACTTGCCGGAAACGGCCGCGTGGCTGAAAAAACTGGAGCTCTATCAAACGCTGGGTTATCAGGTTGTGGTCTTGTCGGCACTGGAAAACGCCGATGCCATCCGGCCGTTTCTGGCGGGACACACCTCGGTTCTGGTCGGCCAGTCAGGCATGGGCAAATCCACACTGACCAATGCCTTGCTACCGCACGTCAATGCCCGCGTCGGCGATATTTCCACGGCACTGGATGCCGGCCGCCATACCACCACCCATGCCGCGCTCTATCATCTGGATGAAAACAGCCATCTGATAGACTCGCCCGGCCTGCAGGCATTTGGTCTGGCCCATATCGCCGCCACCGACTTCATCTATTACTTCCCCGAGATGCGCGGGCTGATCGGCCAGTGCCGCTTTCACAATTGCTCGCACCGCAACGAGCCCGATTGCGCCATCAAGGAAGCCGCCGC
>NZ_JBOFOO010000014.1:0-3388 GCF_051659485.1 Craterilacuibacter sp.
TCGGCCAGACACAGGCGGATGCCGGTCAGCCCCAGCGCCGGGTTTTCTGCACTGCTGCGCCCTAGCCACTTAGGATTCTTGTCGGCGCCCAGATCCATGGTGCGTATCGTCACCGGCGCGCCCTTGAGCGCTTCGGCCACTTCGCGGTAAGCGAGATACTGTTCTTCTTCCGACGGCAGGGTATCGCGCCCAAGGAACAAAAACTCGCTGCGGAACAGGCCGACCCCGGCGGCGCCGCTGCTATTCACATCACCCGCATCGGTAGGCAATTCGATATTGGCCAGTAGTTCGATCACCGTACCGTCGAGGGTGGTGGCGTGCGCTTTGCGCACCTTGGACAACTTGCGCTTCTTGTCGCGCCAGGCGCGCTGGCGGCGTCGGTATTCGGCCAGCACCACCGGTTCGGGGTTAATGATGACCACGCCCTGCAAGCCGTCAACGATGATGGTTTCGTCTTCGCAAATCAGCTCGCGCCCGTGGTGCAGGGCAATCACAGAAGGCAGGTCGAGGCCGCGGCCGAGAATGGCGGTGTGACTGGTGGCACCGCCGACATCGGTAATGAAGGCGGCGACGTTGGATTCCTTGAAATACACCATGTCGGCCGGTGACAGATCGTGCGCCACCAGAATGGTATCGTCGGCCAGAATATCGGGGGCCGACAACTCGCCACTATGGCCACGCAGATTCTTGAAGATGCGCTCGGTCACCTGCAGGACATCGTGTTTGCGCTCGCGCAGATACTCGTCGTCCATGGCTTCAAACTGCTCGACCAGACGGTCGCACTGTAGCTTGAGCGCCCACTCGGCATTGCAGTTCTGCTCGACAATAATCTCGCGCGGCTCGTACGAGATGGTGATGTCGCCCAAGAGCATGATGTGCAGCGACAAAAATGCCCCCAGCTCGGCCGGCGCATTTTGCGGGATGCTGCCCCTGAGCATTTCCAGCTCCTTGCGCGTGGCACGGATCGCCTCGTCAAAGCGCAGCTGCTCGGCCGGAACTTCGTCACTGCCCAGCACTACATGCGGCACATCGCTCATGCTTTGTGCCAGCAGGTGCGCGCGCCCGATCGCAATGCCGCCGCCAACCGGCACCCCGTGCAGGATAATGCTCATGCCCCACTCTCCCCGATAAGGTGTTGCTTACTCCGCTTCGTCGAAGCGGTTATTGATCAAACCCAATAATGCGGCCAGTGCATCCGTCTCATCCTGCCCGTTCACTTCCAGCTCGACGGTAGATCCTTTGCCGGCCGCCAGCATCATCACCCCCATGATGCTTTTGCCGTTGACGCGGCGGCCATTGCGCGCAATCCAGACCTCGCTCT
Source organism: Craterilacuibacter sp. (assembly GCF_051659485.1). NCBI lineage: Bacteria > Pseudomonadati > Pseudomonadota > Betaproteobacteria > Neisseriales > Neisseriaceae > Craterilacuibacter > Craterilacuibacter sp. Next base: position 1,322 of record NZ_JBOFOO010000014.1, read on the forward strand.
TGAAGCGGCCGGCAGTCTGGGTAAATTTGCTGGAAGCCCGTGCATGCAGGCCCAGTTTGTTGATGATTTCGACTTCTTGTTTAAGCATCTTGCTCCCCGTTATCCATAAGCTGTACGCCCTCTTCTCCCCCGCTCATTGCCTTGGCCACCACTTCTTGCAGCGGATTGTCGGCATAGCACAAGGCGCGCACCAGCATGGGCAGATTGGCCCCGCTCACCACCGCGACCTTGTCGGCCAGCGCCAGCCGGCAGGCAATATTGGCTGGTGTGCCGCCCTGCATATCGGCCAGCACCAGCACTCCGCTACCACTATCCAGTGCTGCAATCAGCTTTTGTGCCGATTGCAGCAACGCATCCGGATCCTCGTCGCAGGCAACCGCCAATGCGCGGGCATTGTCCGGTACATATCCCAGCACATGGCTGGCACACTCAAGCAGGCTGTCGCCCAGTGTGTAGTGGGTAATCAGCAAAATGCCGATCATGGTGATGCTCCCTATTTTACCCTGCGCAGATTACGGCAATTGTATCAGCCGCCAACGGGCTTGCGGCGGTACCACGCCAGACGATCGGCCAATTGCACCACTTCACCGACAATAATCAGGGCCGGCGACTGAATGCCATGCTCTTGCGCCAAAGCCGGCAGATCGGCCAAGGTGCCGGTCAAGGTACGCTGACGGGCGGTAGTTGCCCACTCGACAATCGCCGCCGGCGTCGTGGCCGCCTTGCCATGAAGGATAAAGCCCTCACACAGGCCTGCGATGCTGCTCAAGCCCATATACACCACCACCGTCTGCTGCTCGCGCGTCAACGCCGGCCAATCGAGATTGAAGCTGCCGTCTTTCATATGGCCGGTGACAAACACCACCGACTGTGCGTAATCGCGATGGGTCAGCGGAATGCCGGCATAAGCTGCCGCCCCCGAAGCCGAAGTAATCCCCGGCACCACCTCGAACGGGATGCCTTCTTCGGCCAGGCTGTCGATCTCTTCGCCGCCGCGGCCAAAGGTAAACGGATCGCCGCCTTTCAGGCGCAATACGCGCCGCCCTTCCTTGGCCAGCCTGACCATCAGGCTGTTGATATCATCCTGCGGCAGCGCATGATCGGCACGGGCCTTGCCGACATAGATACGCTCGGCATCGCGACGTACCAGCTCCAGCAGTTCGGGCGCCACCAGCTTGTCGTACAGCACCACATCGGCCTGCTGCATCAGGCGCAGCGCGCGAAAGGTCAGCAGATCGGGGTTGCCCGGCCCGGCACCGACCAGATAAACACAGCCCTCGTGCCAGCGCGCATCGCTCGCCAGCAAGGCATCCATATCCGACGCCACCCGGGCATCACTACCAGCCATCACCGCTTCGGCCAACGGCCCTTGCAGCACCGCTTCCCAGAAGGCACGGCGCTCATCCACCTGGGTAAAACGCGCCTTGACCCGATCGCGCCAGTCGCCGGCAAAGCGCGCCAGCGCACCATATCCGGCAGGAATCAGGCTCTCCAGCCGAGCGCGCATCAAGCGTGCCAATACCGGCACCTTGCCGCCGGTCGATACCGCAATCACCATGGGGGATCTGTCGATAATGGCCGGGGTGATAAAGCCGGACAGCTCGGGGTCATCCACAACATTGACCGGAATTCCGGCCGCCTTGGCGCAATCGGCCACCTGTCGGTTGACTTCGCGTAACTGGGTGGCGGCAATCACCAGGCGCGGACAGCCCAGCATATCAGGGTGAAAAGGCGCCGCGATATGCTCAACTTCACCCGCCTTAACCCATGCGGCCAACTCGGGGGCCAGTTCGGGCGCGATAACCGTCAGCCGCGCCCCCGCTTCGCGCAACAAACGCGCCTTGCGCACGGCAACCTCACCCCCGCCGACCAGCAGGCAAGCTTCGCCCTGCAACTTCATGAAAATAGGAAAATAGTCCACAGCCGGCTCCAATACAGCAGACTGTCAGCATAACCCGAAACGGGTAGATGGTGGGACTCGGGACTCGGGACTCGGGACTCGGGACTCGGGACTCGGGACTCGGGACTCGGGACTCGGGACTCGGGACTCGGGACTCGGGACTCGGG
>NZ_JBOFOO010000015.1:0-10401 GCF_051659485.1 Craterilacuibacter sp.
AACGTCACCGTCAGCCTGCACGCGGGCAGGTGGTTTGTATCCATCCAGACCGAGCGTGAAGTCGCCATCCCGCTGCCGAAAGGCGGCATGGTCGGTATTGATGTGGGCATCGCCCGCTTTGCCACCTTGAGCGATGGCAGCTTCATCGCCCCGGCCAACAGCTTCAAACTGCATCAAGCCCGCTTGCGTAAAGCGCAGCAGGCGTTGAGCCGGAAAACCCAATTCTCGAACAACTGGAAGAAGGCGAAAGCCCGCGTCCAGCAGCTCCATGCCCGTATCGGCAACGTCCGCAAAGACTTCCTGCACCAAGCCTCAACCCGCATCAGTGAAAACCAAGCGATTGTCTGTGTTGAGGATTTGAAAGTGCGGAATATGTCGAAGTCAGCAGCCGGCAGTGTCGAACAACCTGGACGCAATGTGCGGGCTAAATCCGGCCTGAACAAAGCGATCTTGGATCAGGGATGGGGCGAGTTCAGGCGACAACTGGACTATAAGCTGGCGTGGAAAGGTGGATACCTGATTGCCGTACCACCGCACCATACCAGCCAGACTTGCCTGGCCTGTGGCCATGTGTCGGCAGAAAACCGCCAGACCCAAGCCCTGTTCAAATGCGTGGACTGCGGCTACGAGAATCATGCCGATACCGTCGGCGCGATCAATATTTTAAGGGCGGGACACGCCCGGCTAGCCTGTGAAGTGAGTGGTGCAGCAATGCCACCAGCAGCAGGAACTCACCGAAGCGAGCTGGCCGCGTAAGCAGTCAGACGCAGTAGGAATCCCCGTCCTTTCCAGCCTCAAGGCTGGCTCGCGCAAGCGAGAGGGCGGGGAGGATGTCAACGGTCACAAGATAGAAGGCAAAAAGCCATCCTTTTTCAAGGATGTGCAATTCCTGCTGATAGGTCCGGCCTGGACGCTTTCGCACCTGTTTCGCGCCCTGCACCTGAAAATGTAGCCTCCGGCAAGCGGGATACGCCGCAATAGGGTGGCCGGCTCGGGTATACTGGCTGGGCCATTTACCGCAGGTAACATCGTCGCATGTCCGGACCTATCGTACGCTATTTACCCATACGCTTCGCCAACGGCAGTTCCATCAGCCGTTTCGCCAAAAATTGCCCGCAATGCAAGACGCTGGTGCAATCAGAAAACATGGATGGCGAAGCTGCCATGGTGCAAAACCGCCTGTTTATCGTGGCACTGGCGCACTGCCCGTCTTGTAAAGCCGAATTCAAGGTCAGCTGCGTCATCACCGACGACAAGCGGGTACATAAAGCCTCGCTGCCACAATGGCTGCTGCTGCTGTGGCTGCGTCAGGCAACACCTGCCAATCTGCCGGTACAGGATGCCAAGGATTGGGACATGGAACCGGCGAATGCCCCGCCAGCGGTGCAGGGCATACAACTGCCGCAGGGCATGGAGCCCGTTCCCTCCGCCGATATTATCGGCCGCTATGAAAATGCCCCCATCCCCGCCACCTTGCAATGCGGCAGCCGGCATTTTGTCTTCGATCGCGTCCAGCCGGTCAGCAGTGCGGTACTCGCCGGCAATGAGTTGCTGTTTGCCGGCAATCTGGTTTACCGCGAGGCCTGAGGCTCAGCAGTAATCTCCCCAACGCGTCTGTACGGCGGCAACCGCCGCCAATGCTGCCGTTTCGGTACGCAGTACGCGCGGCCCCAGCCGTAGCGGTGTCCAGCCCGATACCAGCGCGGCTTGCTCTTCCTTTTCAGAAAACCCGCCTTCCGGCCCGGCCATCAGCCATAGCTTTTGCGGCGCATTCGCCAAGTCTGCCAGCTTGCGCTCGCCCAGCGGCGACAGAATCAACCTGGCGTCGGCCTCGGGCAACTGTGCCAGCCATTCTTTCAGCGTCAGGATGGGGCGGACTTCGGGAATGGTATTGCGCCCGCACTGCTCGCACGCCGACACCACGATTTCCTGCCAGCGCTCGACCCGCTTTTGCGCGCGCTCACCGGACAGGCGCACGATGGAACGCTCGGTCGATAAGGGCTGGAAGACACTGACCCCCATTTCAACGCCCTTTTGCAGGGTAAACTCCATCTTGTCGCCGGCAGAAATGGCCTGTGCCAGCCCCAGCCATACCGGGCTTTCACAACTGGCGCCCAGATGCTCCCCTATCCGGCAGCACGCTTCGCGCTTGCCCAAAGCCAGCAAAGTGGCCGGATATTCGCCCCCCTGGCCATTGAACAAGGTGATGATATCCCCTGCCTGCAGGCGCAAAACCTGGATATGGCGCACCACCACCTCCGGCAATGAAAATTCCTGATCGGATAAAAGTGGCGTGTCGACGTAAAACCTTGGCATTATTGGGTCATCCCGTGATAAACATTCAGAGCGGGTCTTTTACCCGCGCTGCAATATAATGAGTCCGCTATTATAGCGTTCAGCCGGTGCTTGACCGGCATCGTACAAAGGGCTGCCAGTATGCATGTTGTCGATCAGGTGATCAGTGTCGTGCGCGAAGTCGCACAAACAGAAGTCATGCCGCGCTTCCTGCACGTCGGGTCCAGCCGCAAGGATGACGGCACACTGTTCACCGAAGCCGACCTCGCCTGCCAGCAGGCACTCGCCAGGCTATTGCCGGAAATACTGCCCTATCCGGTACTGGGCGAGGAAATGACGCCACAAGAACAGGACACCCTGTGGCAAGAAAACCCGGAGGGCTTGTGGGTAGTCGATCCCATCGATGGCACCACCAACTTCGTCAATGGCCTGCCCTATTTTGCCATTTCGGTAGCCCTGATGCGTCATGGCAAAAGTGAGATCGGCGTGATCTATAACCCGGTTTCGGACGAGATGTTCTACGCCAAACGCGGGCTGGGTGCCTACCTGAACGGCAGCCGGCTACCGCTCAAACAAACGGCAAAGCCGATCTCGGACGCCATCGCCAGCATCGATATCAAGTATCTGCGCTCGGCACGGCTGACCTCCCGCATCCACAGTGTGGCCCCTTGTGCCAGCCAGCGTAATATGGGCTCCAGTACGCTGGACTGGTGTTATCTGGCCAGCGGCCGTTACGACCTTTATTTACACGGCGGGCAAAGGCTGTGGGACTACGCCGCCGGCGCCATCATCCTGCAAGAAGCCGGCGGCAATATGGCTACGCTGGAGAATGACAACTACTGGCAAGGCCCGCTATGGAAGCGCTCGGCGATTGCCGCCATCAACCCGGCCCTGTTTAGCCAATGGCTGGGATGGGTACGCGGCAATCAGTGATTCAGGTGCGGCGCGTGCGCAAGGCACTAAACAGGCTGGCACCGGAATACAGTAGCAAGGCGCTCCAGATCAGGCCGTAACCCAACATGCGCGTACCGGTAAACGGCTCCTGATACAGCCAGACACCCAGTAAAAACTGCATGGTCGGCGACAGGTATTGCAGCACGCCCAGTGTCGACATGCTCAGGCGGCGCGCACCGGCACCAAACAGCAGCAACGGAATGGTGGTCACCACTCCGGCACCGAGCAGCAACAGATTGATATCTGCCGCAGCATGGCCGAATACCCCCACCCCCTGTCCCTCGAACCACAGCAAGGCACCCAGTGCTAGCGGGAACAGTAGCCAGGTTTCCAGCGCCAGCCCTTCCAGTGACGGCAGATGTGCGGTCTTGCGCAGCAAACCGTAAATGCCGAACGAGATCGCCAGTATCAGCGCAATCCATGGCAAGGTCCCCACACTGAATGTCAGCCAAGCCACACCCAGCGCCGACAGCCCGACGGCTATCGTCTGTATCCGCGTCAGATGTTCCCCCAGCACCAACCGCCCCAGCAACACATTCACCAGCGGATTGATGAAGTAGCCCAGGCTGGCCTCTATCACCCGGTTATGCGTGACCGCCCAGATATACACCAGCCAGTTACACGACAGCATGGTGGCTGAAACAGCCAGCAAGCCCATGCGCCGCTTGTCGCGCAGCGATTGCGCCAGCCAGCCCCATTGCCCGCGCACGGCCAGAATCATGGCGAGCAGCAAAGCAGACCAGACAATGCGGTGACACAGAATCTGCAAGGCGGAAACATCTTGCAGCGGCTTCCAGTAGAGCGGAAACAAGCCCCAGCACAAGTAGGCGCCAGCAGCAAAACCCAGCCCCTGGCGGGTACTGGCAGTCGGTGAGGAGTTCATGGCGAGCCGTCATATTTTTGGTGTCAGCCGCCACATTAACACATATGAATACCCTGCCCCACGCCATGCGGCACTGGCACACAAACCACAAACCGTAGCGATAAAGGTCAACAATTTTGCCCTTTAGCGGCGGCTTATCTATCTTGCTGATGAATCACCGTACAGACGCTACAACTAAACCATGGCTCACAAGGCCGGGTTCACAGACCTCCGCGCCACAAGCGCCCATTAGCAAGGAGTCGCCATGACCATGCGGCAAGCCGGACTGGAAGACAAATATACCGCGTCAAGCGGCGAAGTCTTGATGAGCGGGATACAGGCGCTGGTGCGCCTGCCCATGATGCAGCAGTCACTTGACCTTGCGGCGGGCCTCAATACCGCCGGCTATGTCACCGGCTACCGCGGCTCGCCGCTGGGCAATGTCGATACCGCGATGCAGGCGGCCGCCAGCCACCTGCAAGCCAGCAAGGTGCTGTTCCATGCCGGACTGAACGAGGATCTGGCCGCTACCGCAGTCTGGGGAACCCAGCAGCTGGGTTTGTTCGAAGGCGCCAAGGTCGAAGGTGTCTACGCCATGTGGTATGGCAAAGGCCCCGGCGTCGACCGCTCCGGCGATGTGATCAAGCATGGCAATGTGGCCGGCAGCAGTGCACACGGCGGGGTTCTGCTGGTATGCGGCGATGACCATGCCGCCAAGTCTTCAACCTTCCCGCATCAGTCCGATCATATTCTCGCGGCCAGCATGATTCCGGTACTCAGCCCGTCCGGGGTGCAGGAAGTGCTCGACTTCGGCCTGCATGGCTGGGCCATGAGCCGCTACTGCGGCTGCTGGGTTGCCCTCAAGGCCATTACCGACACCATAGAAAGCAGTGCCATTGTCGATGTGTCACCCGGGCGCTTTCAGTCGGTGCGGCCCGACGACTTTCAGCTGCCTGCCGACGGCCTCAATATCCGCTGGCCCGATCCGCCATTGGCCCAGGAAAAGCGGGTACTGCACTACCGCCTGTATGCGGCTCTGGCCTATGCCCGTGCCAATCATCTCAACCGTATCACGCAGGACTCGCCGGCGCCGCGACTGGGCATCATCACCACCGGCAAAAGCTACCTCGATGTGATGCAGGCATTAAGCGATCTGGGCATAGACGAGGCGCTGGCAGCCGACATCGGCCTGCGCATTTTCAAGGTCGGCATGGTCTGGCCGCTGGAGCCGGAAGGCGTGCGCCACTTTGCCGAGGGGCTGGAAGAAATACTGGTGGTAGAGGAGAAACGCCAGATCATCGAATACCAGCTAAAAGAGCAGCTGTATAACTGGCGCGAGGATGTACGCCCGCGTGTGGTGGGCAAGTTTGCCGAAAAAGGCGAATGGTCGCTGCCGCATGGCGAGTGGCTGTTGCCCGCCGCCGGAGAGCTGACGCCGGCGATGATCGCCCGCGCCATTGCCAGCCGGCTGGCTGCCATCGTCGACAGCCCGCTGATACAGCAGCGCCTGCAGTTCTATGCCGATAAAGAAGCCCAGCTCATCAAGCCACGCGCCAATCTGGCTAGGGTGCCGCACTATTGCTCGGGCTGTCCGCACAACACCAGCACCAAGGTGCCGGATGGCAGCCGGGCGCTGGGCGGCATCGGTTGCCACTATATGGCGACCTGGATAGAACCGCACACCCAGACCTTCAGCCAGATGGGGGGCGAAGGCGTGGCTTGGCTGGGCCAAGCACCTTTCACCACCACGCCCCATGTGTTTGCCAATCTGGGCGATGGCACTTATTTTCACAGCGGGCTGATGGCTATCCGTGCAGCCGTAGCCGGCAATGTCAATATCACCTACAAGATCCTGTACAACGATGCGGTCGCCATGACCGGCGGCCAGCATGTAGACGGCAAGCTGGACGTACCCATCATCACCCGCCAACTGGCGGCCGAAGGGGTCGCCCGTATCGTGATTACCAGTGACGAGCCGGAGAAATACCATGCGGCACATGGCCTGCTATCGACACTGGCACCCGGCGTAGAAGTCTTTCACCGCCGCGAGATCGAGCGCCTGCAACTGGAGTTGCGCGTCATGCCCGGTGTCACCATCCTGATTCACGACCAGACTTGTGCCGCCGAAAAACGCCGCCGGCGCAAGCGTGGCCTCTATCCCGATCCGGCACGGCGGGTGTTTATCAATGAGCGCGTCTGTGAAGGCTGCGGGGATTGCGGTGAAAAATCAGGCTGCCTGTCGGTGATCCCGGTGAAAACGCCGCTAGGGCGCAAGCGCATGATAGACCAGTCCAGCTGCAACAAGGATTACAGCTGCCTCGAAGGCTTCTGCCCCAGTTTTGTCACTATCGAAGGCGGCCGCCTTAAAAAACCGGATGCACAGCAATACGATATGGCCAGCCTGCCCCCACTGCCGGCCCCTTCCCTGCCTCCGCTCAACACCCCCTACAGCATCATGATTACCGGTATAGGCGGCACCGGCGTCGTGACCATAGGTCAGGTACTGGGCATGGCGGCCCATCTGGACGGCAAGGCCATTACCGTACTGGATATGGCCGGTCTGGCACAAAAAGGCGGATCGGTGTGGTCACATGTGCGTATTGCCAGCCGGCAAAGCGAACTTTACGCCGTCCGTATTGCGGCAGGCGATGCCAATCTGGTGCTGGGCTGTGATCTGGTTGTCAGTGCATCGGAAGAAACGCTGGCCAAAATGCGTAGCGGCTTCAGTTATGCGGTGATTAATAGTTACCAGGCGCAAACCAGTGCTTTTTTAACCCACCCCGACCAGATCTTCCCGGCCCATTCGATGACAGAGGCCATTACCGAAGCCGTCGGCCCCGGCCATTATTTCGAGCTCAATGCCACCCGCCATGCAAGCCAACTCATGGGGGATGCCATCGCCAGCAATATGTTCATGTTGGGTTGTGCATGGCAGCAGGGGCGTGTGCCCTTGAGTGAAGCCGCCATTCTGGAGGCCATTCATATCAACGGTGCCGCCGTTGCCTTCAACCAGCAGGCTTTTCAGTGGGGCCGCCATGCCGCACAGCATCCGGAACTACTGGCACGCATGCTCAATCCGGGCCGCGTGGTGGAATTTGTTTCACGTGAAACGGTGGAGGGCACGCTGAAACAATACCGTACGCTACTGACCGCCTATCAGGATGCGGCACTGGCTACGCGCTATCGCAAGCTGGTCGAGCAGGTGCAACAGGCGGAACAATGCATCAATCCGGCCAGCAAGCGGCTGACATTGGCCGTGGCTCGCAGTTATGGCCGACTGTTGGCTTACAAGGATGAATATGAGGTCGCACGACTGTATAGCGATGGAGAGTTCATCAAACAGCTGGCAGCCAATTTCGAAGGCGACTATCGTCTGGTGCTGCATCTGGCACCGGCATGGCTCGCCAAGGAGGGTAAACAGAAAAGGGCATTTGGCCCATGGATGCTCAAGGCTATGCACTGGCTGGCCAAGCTTAAATACCTGCGCGGCTCTATTTTTGACCCTTTTGGCTACCAGCACGACCGAAAGCTGGAACGCCAACTGATTAACCTGTTCGAACAGCACATCGCAACGCTGCTACCTTTGCTGAATGCCGGCAATCTGGAGCAGATCTGCGAGCTGGTGTGCAGTTTCGATACCATACGCGGCTTTGGCCATGTCAAACAGCGCAACTACCGCGTGGTTATCGATAAAATAGCTCTCCTGCTGAACGACTTGCAACAGCAGCAAGGCAAGCGTCGGGTGGCTTAGCCGGTCCGGCACACAACATAAAGGCGCCGCGGTGACCCGCGGCGCCTTTTGTCTTTTTTACACCGTCAAACGCGGCGCTTTATGATGCTGCTTCCCTCTATACCCTTCGTACGACTTAGCGCACTTCGGCAACAATATCCTTACTGAACACCTTTTCGCAATACTTACAGCGCATCTTTGTGTCATTTATATGGGCTTTAACATAGAAAAAGCTGCTAACCGGCTCATTATGCGAGATGCAGTTAGAGTTAGGGCAGGCAAAAATGCCCTCGATGGTCTCCGGCAACACCAGCTTGTGCTTTTTTACTACATCAAAATTTTCGATCACATTGACCGTTGCCTGCGGGGCAAACAATGCCAGCTCGTTGGCCTGCTCGGCTGTCAGCGCCACATTTTCGACCTTGATGATGTCCTTATTACCCATATGGCGGCTGATCAGGTTCAAACCGACCGTGACGCGCTCGCCGGTATCGGCCAGACGAAACAGACGCAAAATTTTCAGTCCTTGCCCGGCAGGCAAGTGATCGATGACAGTGCCTTCTTTCAGGGCTTCTACAGTGCGGGTGTATTGCATGGTGAGTCCTTTCTTGTATCCGGTTTTTATCAGACGGTTTCGTTCAGCACGAGGGACAACAATGCCTGACGTGCGTAGACACCATTCTTGGCCTGCTGGAAGTAATAGGCATACTGTGTAGCATCCACATCAACGGCAATCTCGTCGACACGCGGCAGCGGATGCAGAATTTTCAGGTTATCGCGCGCATTCTTCAGCATGTCGGCTTTGAGGATGTACTGGCCCTGTATCTTTTTGAATTCGGCTTCATCAAAGCGCTCGCGCTGCACGCGGGTCATATACAGCACGTCGATTTCCGGAATCACCTCTTCCAGGCTGCTGACCAGCGTGTACTTGATGCCCTTCTCGTCCAGCTCTTCGCAGATATAGTCCGGCATCGCCAGTGCTTCCGGTGCCACAAAGAAGAAATGGGCATTGAATAGCGACAGCGCCTGGGTCAGCGAGTGTACGGTACGGCCATACTTGAGGTCGCCGACGAAAGCGATCGTCAGGTTTTCCAGCGTACCCTGAGTTTCATAGATAGAGAACAGATCGAGCAGGGTCTGCGTCGGATGCTGGTTGGAGCCATCGCCACCATTGATGATAGGCACGGCAGAGAATTCACTGGCCAGTCGCGCAGCGCCCTCTTTCGGGTGGCGCATTACCACTGCATCGCTATAGTCGCCGATGATCTTCAGCGAGTCGGCCAGCGTCTCGCCTTTTTTGGCCGAAGTATTGCCGCCATCGGCAAAACCGATAATGGTGCCGCCCAAGCGCTGTACAGCTGTTTCAAACGAGAGGCGGGTGCGGGTAGAAGGCTCGAAGAAACAGCTGGCAATCAGTTTCCCCTGCAACAGATCATTGCGCGGCTCGCGTTTGAGACGGCCTGCGGTTTCCACGACAAGTTCCAGCTCCTCACGGGTAAAGTCAGGGATGGAAATAATGTGTTTGCGGTAGAGCGTATTTGTCATGGTATGGCTCCTGATTCCTGTCGCTTTGATGTTATTAGATGAAAAAAAAGCCCCTGAAAAATCAGGAGCTTTTCTTTAAAAAACAATAAGTCTGCCCGGGCAGAGGCAAGGTCGCGGACAAAACAGCAATAGCGCGTATCACCGCGTTAACTTGCCGATTTACTGTCTGATTACACGCCATTTCGCCACCCCCGAACAAACCGCGCAATTCTAATCGTAGTTATCACAAGACAGAAGCCCCATGTCGCATTAAAGACAAAAAAAGACTTAAAAACAACAAACAGATATAAAATAGCGCATATATATGCTTATAAAATAATTAATGGAATTTAATGCCTAAAAACCCATGCCAAGCGCTATTTTTCAATCCCCCCAACAAATCCAGCGGCTACCGGCCTGAAGCCGCCCATAACAAAAAAGCCAGGCATAAAGCCTGGCTTGCAGCAAAAGACTTGATATCAGCTTTCCAGTTCGGCACTCAAGCGCATGCATTGCGCGGTCAGATTAGCGGGCAGTCTGTCAGACAGTTTCGCCAGCCAGTCACCATGTGCCAGCACTTCTTTGCGCCAGGCTTCGATATCCAGTGCCATCAAGTTGGAGAACTGCTCGCGGCTGACTTCATCCAGACCATTCCAGTCAATATCGTCGTAGCTTGGCATCCAGCCCAGCATGCTTTTCTCAGCCTGAGCAGTACCTTGTACGCGACCGACTATCCACTCCAGCACACGCATGTTTTCGCCGAACCCCGGCCACAGGAAGCGGCCGTCATCATCGACGCGGAACCAGTTTACACAGAAGATGCCCGGTGTCTGGCTAAGCTTGCTGCCTATCTCCAGCCAATGCTTGAAATAATCACCCATGTGGTAACCGCAGAACGGCAGCATGGCAAACGGGTCACGCCGGGTCTGCCCCTGTGCGCCCATCGCGGCCGCCGTCGTTTCCGATCCCATGGTGGCGGCCATATACACGCCTTCGTCCCAGCCGGCGGCTTCAAATACCAGCGGTACCGTAGACG
>NZ_JBOFOO010000016.1:0-5864 GCF_051659485.1 Craterilacuibacter sp.
AATAGCACGTGTTTGCTTGCGATATGTGACGATAGTGGCGTTTAAATGATCTTTATGGATTGGCATTAAATTAATAATATCTTAATATTCGCCCCTTTAGCTTTACCCTCAACCCGAACCTATCAGATGAACAGGGAGAGGCTATGCCCAAGGTAGTTGTAGTCGGCAGTATCAATATGGATCTTGTGGCGCTGGCCCCGCGTTTCCCCGCCCCGGGTGAAACGCTCAGTGGCGAGCGCTTTGCGACCTTTCCCGGCGGGAAAGGAGCGAATCAGGCGGTAGCCGCCAGCCGTCTGGGTGCGGACGTGGTGATGGTCGGCTGTGTCGGTTCCGACCTGTTTGGCCGCGATCTGGTCGAAGGACTGGACAAAGAAGGCGTAGATACACGCCATGTACACCGTGTTGAAGGCATCGCCAGCGGCGTGGCCTGCATTACGGTCAGCGGTGCAGAAAACAATATTATCGTGATCGCCGGTGCCAACCATGCGTTGACGCCGGCGCATGTCGCCGCTGCCGAGGCGGAAATAGCGGCGGCGGATGTGGTACTGACCCAGCTGGAAGTGCCTTTGGCGGTCGTGGCGGCCACGGCAGCGCTGGCGAAGAAGCACGGCGTGCCGCTGATTCTGAATCCGGCACCTGCCGTTCAGTTGCCGGCGGCCTTGCTGGACGAAGTGACTTATCTCACACCGAATGAGCATGAGCTGTCCATCGTACTGGATGCCGGCTCCAGCCCGTTCCCCGACATGCTGGAAAGTATGGCGGGCAAGGTGGTGATGACCAAGGGCGAGCATGGTGCCTACCATGTCGCGACCGATGGTGCTTTCGTGCATCAAGCGGGGTTTGCCGTTCAGGCGGTAGATACCACCGGCGCGGGGGATACTTTCAATGCCGCGCTGGCGACCTATCTGCCACTGGGGCTCAAACCGGCGATGCGTATGGCGTGTGCTGCCGCCGCCTTGTCGGTGACACGGTTGGGTGCCCAGGGCGGTATGCCCAGCAAGGACGAGCTCGAAACTTTTATCAAGGACAGAGCATGAAAAAGACCGGAACCCTGAATGCGCAGCTGGCACGCGTGCTGGCCGAGTTGGGCCATGGCGACGCGATTGTGATCGCCGACTGCGGCTTGCCGATTCCGGCGGGTGTCGAGCGCATCGATCTTGCGCTGACGCAGGGCATTCCTTCCTTTGTCGCTACGCTTAAGGTGGTGCTGTCGGAAATGCAGGTCGAGCATGCGGTGATGGCCAAGGAAGTCCATCCGGCCAATACCGCTCTGGCGGCCGATACCGAGGCATTGCTGGGGGAACATATCCCCGTACGTCTGGTGAGTCATGCCGATTTCAAGACGCTGACGCGCAATGTGCGTGCGGTGGTCCGGACCGGTGAAGCGAGTCCCTACGCCAATGTGATTCTGTATTCCGGTGTGGTTTTCTGAGGATGACAGTGTGAGCACGTTGGTAGAAATGAGCGGTATCTCCAAGTCCTTCGGGCCGGTGACGGTCCTCAAGGATGTAGCGTTTTCGCTGGCAGCCGGGGAAATCCATGCGCTGATGGGCGAGAACGGCGCCGGCAAGTCCACGTTGATGAAAATCCTCACCGGCCTGTATCAGGCCGATGGCGGCATGATTCATGTCGCCGGCGAGCCGGTGCGTATCCATAGCCCGAGACAGGCCGAGGCCTTGGGCATTGCCATCATGCATCAGGAGCTGAACCTGATCCCGGAGCTGACCGTGGCCGAGAATCTGTTTCTCGGGCGCGAACAGACACTGGGGCGTAGCGGTATCCTGAATTCGGGGCGTATGCGCGAGCTGGCGAAACAGTATCTGTCGCGTCTGGCGGTGGAGCTGGATCCGGATGCCGAAGTGGGCAGCCTGTCCATCGGCCAGCAGCAGATGGTCGAGATCGCGCGTGCCTTGTCGCTGAATGCACGCGTATTGATCATGGATGAGCCGACGGCCGCGCTGTCCGAGCGTGAAATCGATGCCTTGTTTGCCGTGATCCGCGAATTGCGTCAAGACGGCGTCGGCATCGTCTATGTATCACACCGCATGGAGGAAATTTTTGCCCTGTGCGACCGCATCTCGGTATTGCGCGATGGCGAGTTTGTCGGCACCGAACGCATTGCCGAAACCTCGCTTGATCATGTGGTGCACATGATGGTGGGGCGCGAACTGGGCGAGCGTTTTCCCAAGCGTGAAGTCAGTCATGGTGCCGAGCGCCTGCGTGTCGAGAACCTGAGCGACGATGGCAATATCAGCGGCATCAATTTCACCGTGCATGCCGGCGAAGTGTTGGGTATCGCCGGACTGATGGGGGCCGGGCGCACTGAAATCGCCCGCGTGCTGTTTGGCTTGAACAAGCGTGTTTCAGGCAAGATTTTTGTCGATGGCAAGGAAGCGCGCATCAACAAGCCGGCCGATGCGATCGGCTACGGGGTCGGTTTCGTCACCGAAGACCGCAAGGCGCAAGGTTTGGTACTGGAGTTGTCGGTGCGGGAAAATATTACCCTGTCGGCGGTGCCGACGTTCGGACGCAGCGGTATCGTCTCGCGCAGCGAAGAGAAGAATCTGGTGGCGCGCTGTATCGACATGCTGAAGATACGTACCCGTGACGCCGAACTCGAGGTGAAGTCGCTGTCCGGTGGTAACCAGCAAAAAGTGGTGCTGGCCAAGTGGCTCAATCTCAAACCACGGGTACTGATACTCGACGAGCCTACCCGTGGCGTCGATATTGGCGGCAAAGCCGAGATTTATCAGATCATCAACCAGCTCGCCTTTGAGGGTGTGGCGGTGGTGGTGATTTCCTCAGAACTTCCCGAAGTGCTGGGAATTTCCGACCGTATTCTGGTGATGCACGAAGGGCGGATGGCAGGCGAGCTTGCTACCTCCGGTGCCTGCCAGGAGTCCATTATGCATTTGGCTACCGGAGGGTATTAAGTGGCCGTCAGTCAAACAAAAAAACTGCTGCACAAATTGGGGCCCTTGCTGGGTCTGGTCGGTCTTTGTGTCGTACTCGCGGTGATGAGTGATAACTTCCTCACCGTAGGCAACCTGCTGAACGTGATGCGTCAGGTGTCCATTAATGCGCTGATTGCCTTCGGTATGACTTTCGTCATCCTGTCCGGCGGTATCGACCTGTCGGTCGGCGCCATCCTGGCTTTGTCGGGGGCGGTGACGGCGGGGCTGATGGCATCGGGGGTAGACCCGGTACTGGCTACCTTTGCCGGCCTCGCCTGCGGTACGCTGATGGGGGCTTTCAACGGGCTGGCCATTACCAAAGGCAAGCTGGCGCCCTTTATCGTGACGCTGGCCACCATGACCATTTTCCGTGGCCTCGCGCTGGTGTATACCGGCGGGCGTCCGGTCACCGGCCTGAACAGCGACTTCTTCTTTATGCTGGGTAACGGCTATCTGGGCGCGCTGGTGCCGATGCCGGTGATCACCATGTTCATCGCCTTTGGCGTGCTGTGGTTCATCCTCAAGCGCACCGCCTTTGGTCGTCACGTGTATGCCGTGGGGGGCAATGAAGAAGCCTCGCGCATCTCGGGTGTGCATGTAGATCGCGTCAAGATCATGATCTACGCGATTTCGGGCTTTCTGGCGGCGCTGGCCGGCCTGATCCTGACTTCGCGCCTGAACTCGGCACAGCCGACAGCCGGTACTGGCTACGAGCTGGATGCCATCGCTGCCGTGGTACTGGGTGGTACCAGTCTGGCCGGCGGGCGTGGCTGGATCGTCGGTACCCTGATTGGCGCCTTGCTGATCGGTGTGCTGAATAACGGTTTGAATCTGCTGGAGGTGTCGTCCTTCTACCAGCAGGTGATCAAGGGTTCGGTGATTCTGTTGGCGGTGCTGCTTGACCGTCGTCAGGCGCGCTGACGCAATAAGAAATCCACACCAAGTCACAGGGAAAATATTCATGAATACGCTAATCAAGTCGCTTCTCGGCACCGCCTTCGTGGCTTTGCTCGCCACCGGCTGCAGCAAGCAGGGGCCGGAAACCAGTTTGGCCGATGCTTCTGCACCGGCAAACGAAGCGACCGCACCTAGCATCGGTCTGGCAGTTTCGACCCAGAACAATCCGTTCTTCGTATCGCTCAAGCACGGTGCCGAACAAGAAGCCAAGGCTCTGGGGCTGAATCTGGTGGCGGTGGATGCGCAGGATGATCCGGCCAAACAGATCGCCAGTATCGAAGACCTGATCCAGAAGAAGGTCAAGGTCATCATGATCAACCCGACCGACTCCGCTGCGGTACTGGCTGCCGTCAAGGCTGCCAATGCGGCCGGTATTCCGGTGATTACGCTGGATCGTTCGATAGACGGCGGTGATGTGGTTTCGCATATCGCATCCGACAACGTGGCCGGTGGTGAAATGGCTGCTGCTTTCCTCAAGGAAAAGCTGGCAGGCAAGGGCCATGTGGTTGAGCTGGAAGGCATCCCCGGTGCGTCTGCCGCCCACGAGCGTGGCAAGGGTTTTCACAACGTGATCGACAAGGAAACCGGCATCAAGGTCGTGGCCAAACAGCCTGCCGACTTTGACCGCGCCCGTGGCATGAGCGTGATGGAAAATATCCTGCAGGGCCAGAAAGACGTGGCTGGTGTGTTTGCGCATAATGACGAAATGGCGCTGGGTGCCTTGCAGGCTCTGGATTCTTCCGGTCGCAAGGGTGTCGTGGTGGTGGGTTTTGACGCCACCGCTGATGCAGTGGCTGCCGTTAAGGCCGGACGCATGGCGGCTACCGTGGCACAAAAGCCGGAGCTGATCGGCAAGATGGGCGTGGAAACCGCCAAGAAGATCATCGACGGCCAGAGTGTAGACAAGTACATTCCGGTTCCGCTGGAGCTGATCAAGCAATAAGCGCTTCATCCCGCACACAACAATGGCGCCCTAGTGGCGCCATTGTTGTTGATGTGGCTCAATATGCCGTAAGGGTTGTTGGTTATAATCCGCGCATTAATGTCATAACAATAAGGGATGGATGTGATGAAGAAGATCAGGATAGCCATGATAGGTGCCGGCGAGACCGGCACGCCGCTGCTGAATCAATTGCTGGATGCGCAGTTCGTCGACGTGCGTGGCGTCGCTGACCTCGATTTGACGCGGCCGGGCATCGCGCTCGCCCGTGCGCGCGAGGTGACGGTAAGCGACAACTTTGAGGCGCTGGTGCGCGCCGAGCCCGAGCTCGATGTGATCATCGACGTGACTGGCGTATCGGCAGTGCGCGAGCAGTTGCGCACGCTGATGCTGGAAACCGGCAACACGCATACTGTGATCGTCCACGAGCGCGTCGCGCTACTGATGATGTCGCTGGGTGCCGGCCAGTTGGTCGAGACCCACCACGCAGAAACCGGTTACTGAACCTTACCCTGCGGCCGCCGGCACATGTCTATCCTTGACGGGCTGCCTAGCCGTTAACCAGCATGGCTGCGGCAGTGCTGCAAGGCCGTTCAGCCAAACCCGCGCTGTTGCAGTGCCAGATACAGCATGGCGGCGGTGATGGCATCGTTCAGTGCATCGTGGCGCGGCAGGGCCGGTATTTTTAGCGCGTCGACGATGGTTTGCAGCTTGAGGTCGATATGGCTATCCGGATGTTGTCTGAGCTTGTAATCATAGTAGCGGCCGGAAATCTCGATCTGGCGGTTGGGCAGGGTGCAGCCTATCAGTCCCTTGACGTATTTATTGAGTATGGCTACGTCGTATTCTAGGTAGTAGCCGACCAGTGGTCGTCCGCCGATAAAGTCCAGTAGCTGGTACACCGCTTCCTGTGGCGAGATGCCGGCGTCGACATCGCGCGGCCGCAGGCCGTGGATGCTGACATTGCCGGCGTCGGGGCGTTTTTCCGGCCTGACCAGCAGATAAAAGGATGC
>NZ_JBOFOO010000017.1:0-2835 GCF_051659485.1 Craterilacuibacter sp.
AGGAGAAACCCGACATGATGTTCATTCGTCCTATCCGTTTTCAGGATCTTGAGGGTTTGATGGAACTGGCACGCAGTGCCGGTGTTGGCCTGACCTCGCTGCCGGTGAACGAGGAGCGCCTGACCCGGCGCATCAGCCGCTCCATGCTGAGTTTTGCCGGCGATCTGGAGCGCGGCGATCAAGGCTATGTGTTCGTGCTTGAAGACAGCAAAACCGGCCGCGTCGGTGGCATTTGCGCACTGGAGGCCGCAGTCGGACTGAAAGAGCCGTGGTACAACTACCGCGTCGGCACCATGGTGCATTCGTCCGAAGAGATGGGGGTCTATACCCGTCACGAGACCTTGTTCCTGTCGCATGACCATACCGGTTACAGCGAGTTGTGCACGCTATTTTTGCATCCGGATTACCGCGTCAACCGCAACGGCAGCCTGTTGTCCAAGAGCCGTTTCCTGTTTCTGGCGCAGTTCGCCCATCTGTTCGGCAAGATTACCGTCGCTGAAATGCGTGGCGTATCCGACGCTGAAGGGCGCTCGCCATTCTGGGAGGCGCTGGGTAGGCACTTTTTCTCGATCGATTTTGCCAAAGCCGATTATCTGACGGGTATCGGACAGAAGGCTTTTGTTGCCGAACTGATGCCCAAGCACCCGATCTATGTGGACTTTCTGACGGCAGAAGCTCAAGCCGTGGTTGGCAAGACCCACGAAAATACCCGCCCTGCGGTCGCGATGCTGGAGGCTGAAGGTTTCCGCTACGAAGGCTATGTGGATATTTTCGACGCAGGCCCGACCGTGCAGGCCTATACGCAGGATATTCGTGCCGTCAAGGATAGCCAGCTGATGAGCGTGACTTTAGCCGACCCCTTGCCGGAGGGCGTGTATCCGCAGGTCCTGGTTTCCAATACCTCGCTGGCGGAGTTTCGCGTGGTGATGGCTGCATTCCCGCAAGACGGGCATACCGTCATGCTGACGCCCGAGGCCGCTGAAGCACTACATGTACAAGCCGGCGATTTCGTACGCTGCGTCCCGGTCAATCCTAGCGAGAAAATTGTATGAACACCCTGTGCATTGCTTCCGAGTGGCTCGCTGGCGAAGGTGAAGCCATGATCAAGACCGATCCGGCGACGGGTGCAACCTTATGGCAGGGGCAGGCAGCCAGCGCGGCACAGGTCGATGCGGCGGTGGTGGCTGCACGTGCGGCTTTTGTGCCGTGGGCACGGCGTCCTCTGGATGCCCGCCTTGCCGTGGTGCGCCGTTTTGGCGAGTGCCTGCTGGCCCATCGTGATGAACTTGCCAGCGTGATTGCGCGCGAAACGGGCAAGCCGCGCTGGGAGGCGCAGACCGAAGTCACCACCATGGCGAACAAGGTGGAGATCTCGGTTAAATCCTATCTGGAGCGCACTGGCGAGCGGGCTGCGGCCATGGGGGACGCGCAGGCGGTGCTGCGCCACAAGCCGCATGGCGTAGTGGCGGTGTTTGGCCCGTATAACTTTCCCGGCCACTTGCCGAACGGTCATATTGTGCCGGCGCTGATTGCCGGCAATAGCGTGGTGTTCAAGCCTTCCGAGCTGACTCCGTGGACCGCCGAGCTGACAGTCCGGCTGTGGCTGGAAGCCGGTTTGCCTGCCGGCGTACTGAATCTGGTGCAGGGTGCGCGCGAAACCGGTATTGCACTGGCTGCGCACACGGGGCTGGATGGACTCTTCTTTACCGGCAGTTCGGCGACCGGGGGTGCACTGCATCGCCAGTTTGCCGGCCATCCCGACAAGATTCTGGCGCTGGAAATGGGTGGCAACAACCCGCTGATCGTGACCGAGGTTGCCGATCGGGATGCAGCCATTCACCATGTCATCCAGTCGGCCTTTATTTCGGCCGGCCAGCGCTGCACCTGCGCGCGTCGTCTGCTGGTGCCGGCAGGCGCTTGGGGGGATGCTTTTGTGTCGCGCCTTGCCGATGTGAGCCGCGACATCGTGGTCGGGCATTGGGATGCCGAGCCGCAGCCGTTTATGGGGTCGCTGGTGTCCAATGCCGCGGCTGATGCTTTGTTGGCAGCACAAATGTGCTTGCAGATTATTGGCGGCAAAGTCTTGCTGGCCATGCGCCGGATCGAGGAAGGTGCCGCCATGCTGACGCCGGGCCTGATCGATGTGACCGGTATCGAGGCGCTGCCGGATGAAGAATACTTCGGGCCTTTATTGCAAATCATCCGTTACCGCGATTTTGACGAGGCGATTGCGCTTGCCAATAACACCCGCTTTGGCTTGGCTGGCGGTGTGCTGTCTGATGATAGGGCCAGCTACGAGCGCTATCTGCTCGAAAGTCGTGCCGGTGTGGTGAACTGGAACAAGCCCTTGACCGGCGCTTCCAGCGCTGCACCATTTGGTGGCGTGGGTGCGTCCGGCAATCACCGTGCCAGTGCCTATTACGCGGCCGATTATTGTGCTTGGCCGGTGGCGTCACTGGAGTGCGACGCACTTAGCCTGCCTGCGCAGCTGTCTCCGGGCCTGCATTTCTAGGCCTGCCGCATCGTGGCGCCTGTCCGGAAGCGGGGGCGGAATAAAGATGATGGAAAAAAAACCGGCAGTGCCGGTTTTTTTTGGAATGACATTTGCTTTATATGGAGGCGCTATTGGTTGCCGGGCGTTAACCTGGCAGGGAGTGCCGATTTTTTCATTTAAAGCGGGAGCGCTTCAGGCGAGTAAAACCCGTGCTTTTGGGGTTTTATGGCTAGCGACCATTGGAATTAGTCTTATTTTTCAATGATTTGTTCTCGTTGAAAATATTTATAGAAATAGCTTGAAACGATATGTTTTCTGCATTGACAGTAGATTGTATGCAA
>NZ_JBOFOO010000018.1:0-2739 GCF_051659485.1 Craterilacuibacter sp.
CCATAAGTGGTGGCGTAAGGCGATGCGGTCTTGGGATCGACAAAACGCTGCCAGCCATAGACAAAGTCGGCCGCGACGACCGGCTCGCCATTGCTCCACTTGGCATTCTTGCGCAATTTGAACACCCAGGTGGTCGGGCTGGTCTGCTTCCAGCTCTCGGCCACACCCGGCACGATACGGCCTTCGTTATCGGTGGCGGTCAGACCTTCAAACAGGTCGCGCGTCAGATTATTGGCGCCCACCGACTCGGCAACGGCCGGGTCCAGTGTTTCGGTCTCGGAGCCGTTATTGCGGATCAGTTCCTGCTTGGCAGCCAGTTGGGTGCCGGCCGGCACTTTGGCGGCCAGGGCTGCACCGCTGGTCAGTGCCAGCAATACGGACGCGGAAATGGCACTGCGCGATAGTTTGAAAGTCATACTCTGCATCTCCTTGAGGTCACGCTCCCCGGTCTGGTGCACGGGGTAGCAAACAGGTACCGGAACGCCCTAGGCAAGTTCGGCATGGCGGCAATTATGCGCACGGCCAAACATGTCATTCAAGTACCCGTTTGAAATATTGATGCAGCACAGCCTCAAGGCTCAGGGTTTTATGACTTTATCGGTCTTAGCCGCGCACTTTCCACCCACGAATAGGCGGCCGGGATCACCAGCAGGGTCAGCAGGGTCGAGCTGATCATGCCGCCGATCACGGCGATGGCCAGCGGGCCGTTGGTGGCGGCACCGGCACCAAAGCCCAGCGCCGCCGGCAACATTGCCAGCACCACAGTCAGCGAGGTCATCAGCACCGGTCGCAAACGCACCGGACAGCTGGTCTGCAAGGCTTCATCCACCGCCATGCCGCGCGCGCGGTACTGGTTGGTCACATCCACCAGCAGAATGGCGTTTTTCGCCACCAGACCGATCAGCAGCACCAGGCCGATAACCGAATACACATTCAGCGTCTGTCCGGTGATCCACAAGGCGGCCAGACCGCCGACCAGCGCCAGCGGTTCGGCCAGCATGATCAGCGCCGGCTGCACGAAACTGTTGAACTGCGCGGCCAGAATCAGATACAGCATCAGGCTGGCCAGCACGAACACCATCACCAGCTCGCCACCGGAGCGCCCCATTTCACGCGCCTCACCCTTGAACTCGATGCGGTAGCCCGGCGGCATGAGCGGCTGGGCCGTGGTACGCACCACCTCGATCGCCTCGGCCAGCGGTATCGAGGGCGAGGCCGACAGACCGGCCGAGTACATCAGCGCCATGCGTTCGATCTGGGTCGGGCCCAGCGTCGGCTTGATGGCCGCCACGCTGGCGAGCGGCACCAGATCCCCACGGCTATTGCGCAGATAAACCGACTCCAGATCTTCGGCACGATTCAGGCTGCCCGTTGCCGCCTTGACGCGGATATCGTAGCGTTCACCATCGCCATCGGAGAACTGGGCGGCATTGCTGCCGGCCGTCAGCAAATTCACCGCTTCCAGCACCTGCTGGGTGGACAGGCCGGCCTTGGCGGCCGCCTCGCGCCGGACATCGACCGCCAGCATAGGCAGTTGGCTTTCGCTACCCACATCGGGCCGGCCGATGCCGGGGATGGCGGTCAGCTCGGTCACCAGCTGTTCATTGATGCGCTGGATCTGGGAGAGATCGGGCCCGACCACGGCAAACTGCAGCTTGCCGCCACGGCTCTCGCCGACACGCGGGAAGGGAAAGGCCGATACGCGCACGCCGGGCACACTGCCCATCATCTTGCGAACCTCGCCCAGTACCTCGCCCTGACTCTTGATACGCGCGTCCTGCGGCTTGAGGCCGATCATCATCATGGTCTCGTTGCCGCTGCGTCCGCCAAAGCCGCCGACGATGGCCAGCACATTGTCGATTTCGGGCAGGGTCAGCAGCTTCTTCTCGACCTCGGCAGTGCGTACATTGGTGTAGGCCACGCTGGAGCCTATCGGCGTTTTCAGCGACAGCATAAAACGGCCTTCGTCCTCTTCGGGATAGAACTCGCCCTTGAGCAGCAGGGCGATGGCCAGACCGGCGACCACCAGCAAGACGGAGGCCGACAGCACCTTGCCCCGATGCGCCAGCGACCAGGTCAGCATGCGGCGGTAGACATTTTCCAGCGCCAGAAAACCGCGCTCGAAAAAGCGGTAGATCGGCCCGTGTGAAGGCTCGGCCTTGAGAAAGCGCGAACACAGCATAGGCGTCAGCGTCACCGACACCAGTAGCGACACCAGCACCCCGAAACTCACTACTACGGCAAAGTTGGAAAACAGACGCCCGACGGTACTGGTCAGGAACACCACCGGTGTGAAGATCGCCACCAGACTCAGGGTGGCGGCCACCACGGCAAACACCACCTCGCTGGTGCCGTGAATGGCGGCGGAAACAGGCTCTTCGCCAGCCTCTTCGCGCCGGTGCACCGCCTCCAGTACCACGATGGCGTCGTCGACCACTACCCCGATCAGCAACAGCAAGGCCAGGAGGGTGATAGTGTTGAAGGTGTACCCCATGAAATACATCAGTGCGACCGCGCCCAGTAGCGACACCGGAATCGCCAGCGACACAATCACGGTGGCGCGCCAGTTGCGCAAAAAGCCCCATACCACCAGGCCGGCTAGCAAAGTGCCCTCGAACAGATGGTCCTTGAGCGCGCCCACCATCTCGTTGATGAAGCTGGCGGTATTCGAGGTCACGACCAGTTGCAGGCCCGGCGGCAGGGTAGGACGGATCTGCGTATCCAGCCGGCGCAACACTT
>NZ_JBOFOO010000019.1:0-35681 GCF_051659485.1 Craterilacuibacter sp.
AAAATGCCGCTGCTTTGGCCATCGGGCGGCAGCGGGCGGGCTTGCCCGATAAATAGTCCGTTCAGTGGCATGTGGATTGCGTCCTATCGCTGAGCCTGCTCGCCTGACGCTAGCCGGCGCGGCAGCGGGTGCCGGCGTCAGCGATGGCATGAATACGGGCGGCATCGACGGCGTGCGGGATATCGCGCTTGTCGGCGCATTGCTGTGCCAGCGCGCCGGCATCGACGCTGCGTGCCGCGAGGAGCAGGTCTGCCAGATAGGCGGCCTGCGGATAGAGGCTGTGTTCGAAACCCAGACGGCCGCGCGCATCGGCTACGCAGGCTGATAGCATGTCGTGAAAACGCTCGGGACGGCGCAGTGCATCGCAGTCGCGGAACAGGCGCAGCACGGTATCGGCACGCATTTCGGGCGCAATATGCACCTTGGTGTGGTACAGGCAGGTGATGCGCGCCAGATCGCGGCATTCGGCCGGTACCCGCAGCCGTTCGCACAGTGCAAGCAAGGGTTTTTCACCGCGCGCCTCGTGGCCGATATGGCGCGGCAGGATGTCGGCGGGGGTCAGCGCCTTGCCCAGGTCATGGGTCAGGCAGGCAAAGCGCACCGCCAGTGAGGCCCCGCCTTGCGCGGCGGTATCGATGACGCGCATCACATGGTCGCCGGTGTCGATTTCGGGGTGGTAGTCGGCGCGCTGCGGGACGCCGAACAGCGCATCCACTTCGGGCAGGATGCGTGATAGTGCGCCGCATTGGCGCAACACGGCGAACATGCGCGACGGGGTGTCTTCCATCAGGCCGCGGGCGAGCTCTTGCCATACCCGCTCGGGCACCAGTGCATCCACTTCACCGTTTTCGACCATGGTCTGCATCAGGGTCATGGTTTCCGGCGCGACGCTAAAGCCGAAGCGGGCGGCAAAACGTGCCAGACGCAGGATGCGTACCGGATCTTCGGTAAAGGCGTCGCTGACATGGCGCAGGATGCCGGCGGCCAGATCGCGCTGCCCGGCGTAGGGGTCGGTCAGGCGGCCGTCTTCGTCTTCGGCCATGGCGTTGATGGTCAGGTCGCGCCGTGCCAGATCCTGCTCCAGCGTGACATCCGGCTGGGCATGAAACACGAAGCCGTGATAGCCGGCCGCCGTCTTGCGCTCGGTGCGCGCCAGTGCATATTCTTCCTGTGTTCTGGGATGCAGGAAGACCGGAAAATCACGCCCGACCGGACGAAAGCCCAGGCGCTGCATTTCTTCCGCATGGCTGCCGACCACCACCCAGTCGCGGTCAACGACCGGGCGGCCCAGCAGCCGGTCGCGTACCGCGCCTCCGACGATGTATAGCTTCATTTAATGGCCTCTCCAGCGCGCCAGCCGCGCATTGCGTTCTTCTGCCCCCAGCCAGCCCGGTGCCACTGCTTCCAGTGCATGGGGTGTAAACCCCAGTAATTCGGCCGGAAAAGGCTGCAGGCTGACATTGTCTACGCTAAGCGAGCGCACATTGTCGCGGCTGATCAGCGTAGGCCCGGGCAGGCACTCCATCACGCCGGCCTGCAGCATGGCCAGCGGCATAGGCAGGCCGATGAGGGTGCGCGGGTGGCCGGTCAGCTCGCCTACATAAGCCACCAGCTCGCGCAGACGGTAACGATGCGGGCCGGCCAGCTCCAGCGTCTGGCCTATGGTGGCCCGTTTTGTCAGGCACGCGGCGACCGCTTGCGCGACATCATCGGCCCAGACCGGGGCAAACCGGGTGTCGGCACCGGCCAGTGGCAACACCGGCAACACGGCCAGCAGACGGGCGAACATATTGAGGAAGTTGTCGTCGCGGGCAAAAATCACCGAGGGGCGCAAAATGGTGTAGTCCAGCCCGCTTTGCATGATGGCACGCTCGCCGCGTGCCTTGGTCTGCTGATAGTCGGACGGCCCGTGCTCGTCGGCACCCAGTGCACTGAGGTGGATCAGGCGCTTGCGGCCGGTCTGCTTCATGGCATGGATGATCTTTTCCACCAGCGCGACATGGGCCGTTTCAAAAGCCTGGCG
Organism: Craterilacuibacter sp.; assembly: GCF_051659485.1. NCBI lineage: Bacteria > Pseudomonadati > Pseudomonadota > Betaproteobacteria > Neisseriales > Neisseriaceae > Craterilacuibacter > Craterilacuibacter sp. Next base: position 2,024 of record NZ_JBOFOO010000019.1, read on the forward strand.
CGAGCCATGCAGGATGCCGACCATGCTGATGACCGCATCGTGGCCGGCGATCAGGCGCGCCAGTGCGGCCGGATCATGGACATCGCAGGGCTGCAACTCGACGCCGGGCAGGGTGGTCAATGCCTTGACCCGCTCCGGGCTGCGGCAGGCGATGGTCAGGCGCATGCCTTGTGCCGTCAGCGCCTCGGCAATATGCCGTCCGACAAAACCGCTACCGCCTATCAGTACGATGCTTTGCATGCTGCTCTCCATGGTCTCTGCTGGTTTTATTCTGGGTGCCGGCCTGTTTTATTTGGCCGCTATGGTACCCATTCTGGCCTTGAGCGAGGTTTCACCCTGGCCGAAACTGGCCGAGTAATAGACCGCGTTGGCCATCACCTTTTGCACATAGTCGCGCGTTTCGGTGAACGGGATGGTTTCGGTGTAGATGGCGCCATCCAGCGGCTTGCTGTCGCGCCAGGCGCGGGCGCGGCCCGGGCCTGCGTTATAGCCGGCAGTCGCCAGTACCGGGTGGCCGGTGGTATCCAGTACATGCCTGAGATACCAGGTGCCCAGCTGGATATTGGTGTCGACATCATTGACATCAAAGCTAGGCAGGCCAACTTTGCCTGCCACCCAGCGCGCGGTTGCCGGCATCAGCTGCATCAGGCCGGAGGCGCCCACGCCGGAGCGTGCCACCACGGTAAATCGGCTTTCCTGACGCATCAGGCCATAAATCCAGGCCGGATCGACTTCCAGCTGTCTGGCGTAGCGCTCGGTGCTGCTGCGATAGGGTGCCAGAAAGCGCAGGCCGAAGTTATGCGTGTTTTGCGTGCGCTCGGCGCTGTAAATCGCCATATCGTAAAAGCCCTTGCTCTGGGCCAGCGTCGCGGCGGCAATCAGCTCGGGGTCGGTCTTGCCGCGCATGGCCCAGCGCCACTCCCGGCGCGCTTCTTCGTGAAATTCCGGGCGTTTGAGGGTATCGGACAAGGCAAACAGGCTGATGGCACGGCTGATGGCCGGTTCGCGTGCGATGGCGGCTACCGCCTTGTCGCTGGCCTGCAAGGGCTTGGCCGGTTCGGACAGACTGTTGCCCAGCTCCTCCCGTGCCAGTATGCCGTAATAGTTGTACTCGCTGCTCTGGCGTGCCAGGCGGGCGTTGGCGCTGCTGCGTTTGCCTTGCGCCAGTTCGGCGCGCGACAGCCAGTAGCGCCATGCCGGGCGTTCGGCCAGCTTGGCCGGCATTTTGCCTATCACCGCGCTTAAGGTATTCCAGTCCTGATCGCGTAGTGTGGAGCGGGCCCACCATTCCCATTGCTCGGGGGTCAGCTCGCCTGTCGCCGATTTGGCATACCAGGCCAGTGCCTGGCTCATATCCTGCCGCCTGGCGGCGCGGGTGGCCAGCTCGCCCCAGGCAAAGCCGGCCTGCTCGCGTGTCAGGGTGGGTTCGAGGCGGGTGAGGTCGGAGGCAGCGCCGGCAAGATCGTTTCTGCCCCGGCGCACGATGGCGATCACTGCCGCTTCGCTATTGCCCGTGCTAAAAAATTCGCCGGACAGACCGGCGGAGGCCGCCAAGCCCCGCGCGACGGTCACATAATTGCCGGCCATCAGGGTACGGATGCGCGAGCGCACTTCGTCGGGCTTGAAGGTGCCCAGCGTGGCGGCTTCGTTTAGCAGGCTGTTGCAGCCTTCCGGTAGCGTGCTCTTGTCCAGCAGGGCGCTGTCCGGCGGCGAAATCTTGCCGGTCTTGAGCTCGGACAAGGCGGCATAGCATTGGGTTTCCTGATCGCGCGCGTCTTCGGGTGCGCGCACCAGCTCACGCCTAAAAGCGTCCCAGTTGTTTTCTTTGCCCAGACGCTTGAGCCACTCGTTAGCCAGGCGTTCGGTCAGGGTGGAGGGCGGCTGGCTGGCCAGAAAGCGGCGCGCCGGTGCATCGTCGCTATTTTCCAGCGACTTGAGGGCCAGCCAGTAGCGCGGGTAAATGGAAAGCGGCGAGTCAGCGCTGCTGGCAGCCAGACTTTCCAGCCGTGGAATGTCGCCGGCGCGCCAGGCATCGCGGGCTGCACCCAGGTCCTCGTTACTGTCGGCATAGGCCGCAGCAGGCAGGACAAACAGGCTGAAACATACTAAGGAAATTTTTTTCATGTCACTTGCGCCAAAAGGCGGGAGTAAAGAGGATCAGGATGGTGAATATTTCCAGCCGCCCCAATAGCATGGCAAGGCTGCATACCCAGGTCTGGAAATCGTTCAGGCCTGCGTAATTGGCGCTAGGGCCGACTTCACCCAGCCCCGGGCCTGCATTATTGATGCAGGACACGATGGCGGAGGCGGCAGTCTGGAAATCCAGCCCGCTGCCTAACAGCACGAAAGTCAGAACCACCACACTCAAAATGTATACAAAGATAAAGCCCAGCACCGAAAAGGCGACATTGTCGGGCAGGGTGCGGCCGCTGACCTTGAGCGGAATAATGGCCTGCGGATGCAGCAACTGTGTCATTTCCCGCTTGGCCTGACCAAACAGGATCAGGCTGCGTATCATCTTGATGCCGCCGCCGACCGAGCCCGAGCAGGCGGTAAAGCAGGATAGAAACAGCATCCATACCGGTACGAATAAAGGCCATTGTCCGTAATCGGTACTGGCAAAGCCCGATGCGGTCGCGATGGAAATGACGTTGAATGTCACGTGACGCAGCGATTCGCTCAGGCTGTAAACATCTTGCCACCACAGGTAAAACGCCAGCATCAGGATGCTGGACAGGATGACCAGCAGCATGGCGATGAATTCGTTGTCCACGCGATAAGGTGCGGCCGAGCGTTTTTTCCACGCCAGAAAGTGGGTGGCGTAATTGGTGGCCGACAGCAGGGTAAAGCCGGCAATAACCAGCTCGATAGCCAGCGAGTCGTAATGCCCGACGCTGGCGTCGCGGGTAGAAAAGCCACCCAGTGCCACGGTAGACAGGCCATGGCACAGTGCATCGAATGCACTCATTCCCACCAGATAAAGCATGCTGATGCACAGCACGGTCAGGACGCAATACATGGTCCACAAGCTCTTGGCGGCCTGGGTGATGCGTGGTGCCAGCTTGGCGTCCTTCATCGGTCCCGGTGTCTCGGCCTTGTAGACCTGCATGCCGCCCACGCCCAGAAGCGGCAGGATGGCCACCGCCAGCACGATAATGCCCATGCCGCCCATCCACTGCATGAAGTGGCGCCAGAAGTTGATTGCCGGCGGTAAGACATCCAGTGAAAACAGCACGGTCGCGCCATTGGTGGTCAGCGCCGAGATCGCCTCGAAAAATGCATCGGTAAAGGAAAGTGTGCTATCGAAAAGCATAAACGGGATGGCTGCGGTGGCGGCAAAACCGACCCATAGCGCCACCACCAGAATAAAGCCGTCGCGCGGCTTGAGTTCGCGCTCGAAGCGGCGGGTCGCCGCCCAGGCAAACAGGCCGATGGCCAGCCCCGCTACGCCGGAGAGCAGGAAGGCTTCCAGCGTGTGATCCTTATAGATGACGCTCACGCCAGCCGGTACGATGAACATGCAGGAAAACAGCATGATCAGTTTGGAAAACACATGGGCAATAGGCAACAGCTTGCCCAGCGCGCCCCCGGGCGCCGGTAGTCTTAGGGCTCTCATCAGAAGAAGCCCAGCTTGACCTGAATCAGCTGCTCCACTTCGCGCACCAGACGACGGTGGGCCACGAAGATAATCAGATGGTCTTCGCTGAAAATCACTTCGTCGTGGTGTGCCATGCGCACTTCGCCATTGCGCACGATGGCGCTGATATAACAGCCGTGCGGCATTTCCACTTCGTCTATGCGCAGGCCCACCAGACGCGAGGTCTTGCGGTCGCCCTTGACCACGACTTCCATCGCTTCGGTGCGCCCGCCGCGCAGCGCATGTACCGCCTCGACGTCGCCACGGCGCAGATGGGCGAGAATCGACCCGATGGTGGACTGGTGCGGTGAAATCACGATGTCGATGCTGTGGCCTTCCAGCAGTTCGACATAGCTTGCGCGATTGACCAGCGCAATCACCCGCTTGGCACCCATGCGTTTGGCCAGCAGGGTCGACATTACATTGTCTTCGTCGTCATTGGTCAGCGCGCAAAAGACATCCATCTCGTCGATGTTTTCCGCTTCCAGCAGGGCTTCGTCGGTGGCTTCGCCGTGCAGTACCAGGGTGCTGCCCAGATTGTCGCCCAGCCATTCGCAGCGTTCGCGGCGGATCTCGACGATCTTGACTTCGTAGCCGGCCTCTTCCAGCTGTTTGGCCAGACGGTGGCCGATATTGCCGCCGCCGGCGATCATCACCCGGCGTATGCGCTGGCTGCTATTGCGCAGCTCGGCCAGCATGTGCGGCACGGCCGCCCGTTCGGCGAGGAAAAATACTTCATCCTCGCTTTGCAGGATGGTGTCGCCCTTGGGGATGATCAGCTTGTTGTTGCGGTAGATGGCACAAAAGCGGCAGTCGGTATCCGGCAAATCCTGGCGGACATTGCGTAGCTCGCGCCCCAGCAGCAGGCCGCCCTGCATCGCCTTGACCGCCACCAGTTGCACCCGGCCACCGGCAAAATCCAGCACCTGCAAGGCGCCGGGGTATTCGAACAGCTGAAACAGGTTTTCGGTCACGATCTGCTCGGGGCAGATGGGCTGCTCGACGCCGAACAGATCCAGGGTATTGCGGTCGCCGTATTCGACATAGTCGCTGGCGCGCACCCGTGCGATACGGGTGGGAATGTTGAAGAGTTCGCGTGCGAGTTTGCACGCGACCAGATTGGTCTCGTCGTTACGGGTCAGCGCCAGCAGCATATCGGTATCGGCGGCACCGGCCAGCGCCAGTACCGAGGGCTGGGCGGCATTGCCGGTGATGGTCTGGATGTCTAGCCTGTCCTGCAATTGCTTGAGCAATTTACTGTCCAGATCGACGATGGTGATGTCGTTTTCCTCTGAGGCCAGATTTTCCGCTACACGGGCACCGACCTGGCCGCCACCCAAAATCAGAATTTTCACTATAAACAGCCAGAAATATTAATCAGTATGGCTGCGATTCTATCGGTTTCAGCCGCGTGGCGCACGGCGTTCATTTCTTTGCTTTTGGCCGCTATCTTTCATTTTCCCGTGCCTGCCTGTCATCCATACCCTTGTTGTCCTAGTGTGTAAGTCAGTTGCCGGCCCATCGCGCCAAGGAGAGAGTCATGCGGTCCCTGAAAATGATGTTGCTGCTGGTGTGGATGACGGCCTTGTCCGGCTGTGGCTACAACACCCTGCAGTCCACCGATGAACAGATCAATGGCAGCTGGTCCGAGGTGCTGAACCAGTACCAGCGCCGTGCCGATCTGGTGCCCAATCTGGTGCGCACCGTGCAAGGCTATGCCAAACACGAAAAGGATGTGCTGCTGCAGGTCACCGAAGCACGCGCCCGTGTGGGCAGTATGCAAATGACGCCCGAGCTGGCCAACGATCCGGCGGCACTGGCACGTTTTCAGGCCGAGCAGGGCAAGTTGGGTAGTGCCTTGTCACGCTTGCTGGTGGTGGCGGAAAATTACCCGCAGCTCAAGGCCGATGCCGGTTTTCGCGATCTGCAAGCCCAGTTGGAGGGCACCGAGAACCGCATCGCGGTGGCGCGCAACCGCTACATCAAGGCGGTGCAGGACTACAACCTGACCGTGCGCAGCTTCCCGTCCAATCTGACCGCGATGGCGCTGGGCTACAAGGTCAAGCCCAATTTCAGCGTCGAAAACGAAAAAGCGATCAGTGCCGCGCCGACGGTCGATTTCGGCAGTAGTCCGGCGCCTGCTGCTTCGGCGGCATATTGAGATGGCCGGCGTCGCGCGTCTGCTGCTGACTCTGTGGTTTGCCTTATTGTCCTGGGGCGGGGCGCTGCAAGCTGCACAAGTCGCCGTGCCGGTACTGAACGCGCGGGTGACCGATCTGAGCCAGTCGCTCAGCGCGGCCGAAATTGCTGCACTGGAAAGCAAACTGGCCGCTTTTGAGCAGGAGAAGGGCAGCCAGCTGGCGCTATTGATGGTGCCCACTAGCGGGGATGAAAGCATAGAACAGTATGCGCTGCGGGCGGCGGAGCAATGGAAGCTGGGGCGCAAGGGGGTGGACGATGGCGCCTTGCTGGTGGTCGCCAAGGATGACCGCACCTTGCGTATCGAGGTGGGCTACGGTCTGGAAGGGGCGCTGAACGATGCCACCTGCAAGCGCATCATCAGCGAAGTCATCGTGCCGCAGTTCCGCACCGGCCAGTTTGCCGGCGGGATCAATGCCGGGCTGGACAGCATGATGGCGGTGGTGCGTGGCGAGCCGCTGCCTGCGCCTGCGCGCGCGGCAAGCACCGGCAGTATGGCGCAACTAACGGATATTGCGCCCTTGCTGATGATGATCGTACTGGTGGCTGGCGGGTTTTTGCGCATTTTTTTCGGGCGCTTGCCGGCGGCGCTATTGACCGGTGCCGGTGTCTCGCTGGCGGTCTGGCTGTTTGCCGGCGCCAGCTTGCTGGTGTTGCTGTCCGGCGCGCTGGCTTTTGTCTTTACTCTGATGGGGCGGCTGGGCGGGCATGGCGGCTGGAGTAGTGGCCACGGCGGGCGCGGCGGCGGCTTCGGGGGGGGCGGCTTTGGCGGTGGAGGGGGCGGCTTCGGCGGAGGCGGCGCCTCGGGGAGATGGTGATGTTGCGCTGGAAACGCCTGTTCAGGCATTTATCCATGACCGGCTGGCAAGTCCGGCGCCGGTTTTCGCCATCGGCGCTGGATGCCATCGAACACGCTATCCGTGACGGGGAGACGCTTCACGGCGGGCAGGTTTGCTTTGCGCTGGAGGGTGCCTTGTCCGCCAGGGCGCTGTTGTCCGGCGAGTTGGCAGGTGCACGTGCCCTCGACGTTTTCTCGCGGCTGCGGGTGTGGGACACCGCGCTCAATAACGGGGTGCTGATCTATCTGTTGCTGGCCGATCACGATGTGGAAATCGTTGCCGATCGCGGCATTCATGCCCGGGTGGGCGCTGCAGGCTGGGAAGCCGTCTGTCGCCAGATGGAAGCGGCGTTTCGCGCCGGACAGTTCGAACAGGGGGCGGTTGACGGTATTGCTGCCGTCAACCGCCTGCTGCGCCAGCATTATCCGCCAGACGGGGCGGCGCGGCACAACGAGCTGCCTGACCGCCCCCTTGTTCTGTAGCCGCTGGCGTTTTCAAGCAGGCATCAGTTGGGCGCCCCGCGACCGACAAACCAGCGCCGCCCTATCCATAGCGCGACACTGACCAGCAGGATCAGCACCGGTACCTCGACCAGCGGGCCGATCACGGCGGCAAAGGCGATGGGAGATGCCAGGCCGAAGGCGGCAATCGCCACCGCGATCGCCAGCTCGAAATTATTGCTGGCGGCGGTAAAGCTCATCGCCACTGTCTTGGGGTAATCCTCGCCGACCAGATGGCCCATGAAAAAGCTGATGCCGAACATCACCACAAAATAAATAGTCAGGGGAATGGCGATGCGCAGCGCATCCAGCGGCAGGCGTACCACATCGGCACCCTTGAGACTGAACATGGCCACGATGGTCAGCAATAGCGCGACCAGTGTCAACGGGCTGATCTTGGGCAGGAAGCGCGTTTCGTACCAGTCGCTGCCGCGGCGGGCTATCAGCCATTTGCGCGTCAGATAACCGCCGACAAAGGGGATGCCGAGATAGATCAGTACCGCTTGGGCGATGGTGGTGAAGCCTACGTCGATCACGCTGCCGGAGAGGCCGAACAGCGGAGGCAGGAACGACAGGTAGAACCAGGCGAATACGCTGAAAAACAGGATCTGGAAGATTGAATTGAACGCCACCAGCCCCGCTACATACTGGTTGTCGCCGCGCGCAAGCGTATTCCACACGATGACCATGGCGATGCAGCGCGCGAGGCCGATCAGGATCACCCCGGTCATATATTCGGGCGAGTCGCTCAGGAAGATCACCGCCAGCGCAAACATCAGCGCCGGGCCGATGATCCAGTTTTGTACCAGCGACAGCACCAGCATGCGTTTGTCGGCGAATACCCGGGGCAGGTCTTCGTAATGCACACGCGCCAGCGGCGGGTACATCATCACGATCAGGCCGATGGCGATCGGGATATTGGTCGAGCCTAGCGACAGGCTGTTCAGCCAGTCCGGGAAGCCGGGGATGACGGTCCCCAGCAGAATGCCCAGCGCCATGGCGGCGAAGATCCATAGCGTCAGATAGCGGTCGAGAAAAGACAGGCGTTTGTTTGGAGTGCTCATGTTTGGGCTCTTGGGGGGTGGTGCCTGGTTAAAAGTCTACGCCAGCCACGGGGCCAGCGCGGTGAACAGATAGCCTGCCGAAATGGCGGTGCCGATGATGACCAGCAAGAAGGCGATCAGGATCTGCTTGCGGAACAGCGCCTTGAGCAGAATGAGTTCGGTCAGGCTGGCACCAGCGCCGCCAATAATCAGCGCCATCAGTGCGCCCAGTCCCATGCCCTTGAGGGCAAACATGGACGCCATCGGGATCAGGGTTTCGACGCGCAGATAAAGCGGAATGCCGACAACCGCCGCCAGCGGAATCGCCAGCGGATTGTCGCTGCCGGTATGGGCGGCGATCCATTCGGAGGGCACGAAGCCATAGGTAAAGGCGCCGATAGCGACACCCAGCATCAGGTAGGGAAACACGGTGCGGAACTGTCCCAGTGCTTCGCGCCACAGTTGCCGCCAGGGCATGGCCGCTTTGACCGGCTGGCTTTGTTGCGCCGGCTTGGGTGCACAGCAGGAGGCCTTGATTTCAACCGGCTTGGGCGCGCAGCAAGAAGTCTTGGTCTCTACTGGTTTGGCGGTGCGGCAGGCACTCGCCTTAGGCGTGGTCTGCTTCACATAGCGGCCAAAGCCCAGACGGTCGAGCAGATAGCCGGCTACTAGCGAGATAAATAGCGTTGCTGCTGCATACACTAGCGTCACTTTCCAGCCGAAAGTCAGCCATAGCAGGCCCACGATGATGGGGTTGAGCAGTGGCGACACAAACAAAAAGGTCATCGTCGGGCCAAAGCCGGCACCGGCACGCAACAGGCCGCCCAGCATCGGTATAGTCGAGCAGCTGCAAAACGGGGTCACCGAGCCGATGGCGGCGGCGCTCAGATAGCCGCTGCCTTTTTTATTGCTGAGCAAGGATTGCACTTTGCCGGCCGGCAGCTTGTGCTGGATGGCGGCAACGGCCACGCTGATCAGGATAAACAGTAGTGATAGTTCCAGCGCCAGAAACACGAACATGGCTGCTGCATCCTGCAGCGACTGGCTATTAAAAAACGACACGGTGTACTTTCTTGGTCTTGCGGCGCGGCTTGTCGGTCGCGCCGGTCAGGGGTGGGTGGGCGGTGTGCCTTGGCACACCGCATCGGGTGGCGGCCCAGCCTAGCAATGCGCCAAGCGCGTCGGCACCGACCGGCTCTGTTGCCAGGAGCGGAAGCAGCGCGACACGCGAGCTGTGTTGCTTCAGTACCGCATCAATCTCGCGCGCCTCACTGGCCGCACGTCGTGCGAGTAGCGGCGAGGTGGTGCCGGCGGCGCTCAGGCTCTGGTTGATCACCCAGGCCCAGGGTGTGATGCCGGCGCGCTCAAGGTCAGCCTGCAGCGAGGCTGCTTCCAGCACCGGCGTGGTTTCGGCCAGTGTTGCGATCAAGACCTTGGTGCGGGCTGGGTCCTGCAATTGCATCATCGGCGTGGTGAAATGCAGGCCTTTGCCGCCCATCTGGCGCGCCATCTCGCGGTGGTAGGCGCCGGTCGCGTCCAGCAGCAACAGTGTGTGGCCGGTGGGGGCGGTATCCATCACCACAAAACGCTGTCCGGCTTCGCGGATCACGCGCGAGAAGGCCTGAAATACGGCAATCTCTTCGGTGCATGGCGACTTGAGGTCTTCTTCCAGCAATGCGCGCCCCGCCGCATCCAGATCCTTGCCCTTGCTGTTCAAGATTTCGTCGCGGTAACGCGCAGTCTCGGTCAGCGGGTCGATGCGGCTGACGGCCAGATTGGGCACCTGACCCAATAGCGTATCCGCCAGATGCGCAGCCGGGTCTGAGGTGGTCAGATGAACCGGCAGGCCGCGTCGCGCCAGCTCGACCGCAACGGCCGCAGCCACAGTCGTCTTGCCCACGCCGCCCTTGCCCATCACCATTACCAGGCCATGGCCGGTTGCGGCGATTTCATCCACCAGTTGCGCGAGCGGCGTGATGCCGGCAGGCAGCGGGACATCCGTTGCCGGCACCTGCTCGGCGGCCGTATCGGCAAACAGCGCTTCCAGTGCCGCCAGACCGACCAGATTGAAGTGCTTGAGCGTAATTCTGTCCTGGGTGAGGGACGCCAGTGCCGGCGGCAGGCTGGCCAGTGCCGACGTTTCGCGGCGCACGATGGCCTGTGCCAGCGTGTCATCTCCAGCGTCGCGCGCAGGGAAAACACCGTTGACGACCAGGAACTGGCGCTTGAGGCCGATGGCGGCGAGTTCCTCATGGGTGCGCGCCACTTCGCGTAGCGTCGAGGCTTGGGCGCGCGCCACCAGTACCAGCCGCGTCTTGTCGGCGTCGGTCAGCGCATTGACTGCCGCATGGTATTGCGTACGCTGTTTTTCAAGACCGGACAACGGCCCGAGGCAGGATGCGCCGTCCGGATTGGCATCGAGGAAGCCCGACCAGGCGCCCGGCAGTTGCAACAGGCGGATGGTATGGCCGGTCGGTGCCGTGTCGAACACGATATGGTCGTAGCTGGCGATGAGCTTTTCATCGGTCAGTAGTGCGGTAAATTCGTCGAAGGCGGCGATTTCGGTGGTGCAGGCACCGGATAACTGCTCTTCAATGCCCTTGACTACCGCTTCGGGCAGTACGCCCTTTACCGGGCCGACAATGCGGTCGCGGTAGGCTTGCGCAGCGGCCTGCGGGTCGATTTCCAGCGCCGACAAGCCGCTCACCGTCGCCATCGGGGTGATCGCATTGCCGATGGCCTGACCGAATACCTGGCCGACATTGGAGGCCGGATCGGTGCTGACCAGCAGTACCCGCTTGCCCAGCCGCGCCAGATGTACCGCGCTTGCGCAGGCGATAGAGGTCTTGCCGACGCCGCCCTTGCCGGTGAAGAAAAGAAAGGGTGGCGGATTGTCGAGAAAGTGCATGAGACGCTCCTTTAGCAGCAGCTGGTGTCGCCACCGCAGCAGGATGATTTGACCGGTGCGCTCGCTGCGGCAAAGGTCGAGATGCCGGCGAAGCGTGCCAGTTCGGCGCGGCGCGGGTAGCGGCCCATCAGGGCGATCTCGCCATTCACCAGTGTCAATGGCAGCAGTTCGGCGCCGGAGCGCTCGAGAAAGTTTTTGACCACCGCGTTATCGGCAAACGCCAGTGGCTCCTGCGCAAGGTTAAAGCGGCGGATGTCCGCGCCCTGCGTTTTTGCCCAGTCGAAGTCGGCGGCAAAGCTCACCAGCGCCTGATCGACTTCGGTGCCGCAGACACCGCTGGAACAGCACAGTGCGGGGTCGAAAATCTCAATTTTGGTCATATCAATGCTCCTATTAATATTGAAATATTGTTCAAATTTAAGCGACTTCGCGCCCGATGCGGTCGAGTTCCGCCTTGAGCGCTGCACGGTCCAGCGTGGAGAGTGGTAGTGCCAGCATGGCCTCAATGCGTGCGCGCAAGGTCTGGTAGGCCGCCATAAAGGCGGCATCGATTTCGGCGTCGGTGCCGGTGGCGTGTGCTGGATCGTCGACGCCCCAGTGTGTGCGCAGTACCGGCCCCAGATAGGCGGGGCAGGTTTCGCCGGCGGCCGATGCGCACACGGTAATCACGATATCGGGTGTTGCCGGCAGTGCGTCCCAGCTTTTGCTCTCGAGGCCGTCGACCTTCATGCCTTCACGCTCAAGCAGCGCAATCGAGCGCGGGTGGATAAAGCCGGTAGGCTGGCTGCCGGCGCTCATCGCCTGCCAGCCATTTGGCGCCAGATGATTGAAAGTCACTTCACCCAGGATGGAGCGGCAGGAGTTGCCGGTACACAGAAATAGCACGTTCATGGTTGGGGTTCCGTTGAGGGGGAAACAGGGGGGAGGACGGCGCTTGGGCAGCACGAAGCGGCGCGTGCATCCAGGCATTCATCCGGCTTGTCGCTGCAGCATTCGGCGGTCAGATAGGCGATCAGCTCCAGCATCAGTGCCAGATTGGCACGGTAGCGCTGGAAACGCCCTTCCTGCGTCACCGAAACCAGGCCCGCGTGCGTCAGTGCCTTCAGGTGGAAGGACAGTTTGTTGGGCGCGAGATCCAGCGCGGCGGCGATCTCGCCGGCCACGAGGCCGGCATGGCCGTGTTTGACCAGTAGCCGGAAGGCGTCGAGGCGGATGCCGGACGAGAGCGACTCGAAAACTTGCGTGGCAGTTTGCTTTTCCATTGTGCAACTATACAACAAGTATTGAAACGTTTGTATTTATTTAGCCCGCAGGGTGGGTAAAGCATCATCCGGGGGGCTGTCTAGCGGCTTAGCCCTGCATCAAGCAGTGCCTGATGCACGCAAATGGCGGCATAGGCATCGTTGGCGGCATACAGTAGTTGGCGCTCGGCCAGCTGCTTGATTGCCCAGTTGGAGGTGCTGATGTGTTTGGATTTGGCCAGTTTCTGGCCGAACAGCATGGCAATGGCGGTCTTGGCACCGATTTGCTGGCGATAACCCTGGGCGCGGAAACTGTGATCCAGATCGATCAACTGCTGCGGAATAATGCCGAAGCGCGTGCCCAGATGCCCAAGATCACTCTTGAGTCCGAAGCCGACCTTGGCGACCTGCGCTGACTGCAGTACTTCAAATGCGGCGCTCAACGTCTCTTGCTGATGGCTCTGGAACAGCCAGGCCCGATCCATGCTGGAAAACTGCAGCACATGCGGGCCTTCCGAATTTTGCCCTTTGTGAAAGGTCGGACGCGATTCGGTATCAAAACCGAGTGCATCGTGCCGCAGCATCTGCAGCAGGGCCGCTTCGGCGCTGGCGCGGCAAGTGACGACCGTGATGCGCTCCAGTGTCAGTCCGGTAAAAGGGGGCAGGGTGGCGATATGGGTCTTGTCCGGCGGGGTGGCGGGTAGGGTTACAGGCATGATGCTCCAGGGAAGGCGGGCCATTAAAGATAGCGTGGCGCAAGTTGTGCCGTATTGTCCTGCATTCCAATACATATTTCCTGCTTATCTTGCTGTTGGCCGCCATGCCGCCTTGCCGGAATGACTAGGCCGTAATGGCTAGAGTGGCGGCTGTGGCGCCTTTTTTTCTAGTCATAAGCACAGGCCCTTCTCGTTCTTGCGGCGAATGTGAATTGCCATGTCATACGCCTAAGCTGTCTGTTATCAAGATCGATAGACGTCGAAACGAGGTGTTCCATGACTGACAGTACAGCGGGGGGCGGCCGTCAGGCCAATACCGTTTTGGCATCCAGTACCTTTGCCTTCACTATTTGCTTTGCCGTGTGGATGATGTTTGCAGTACTGGGCATCCCGATCAAGAAGCAACTCGGGCTGAATGAAACCGAATTCGGTTTGCTGGCCGCCATGCCGGTACTGACCGGCTCACTGGTGCGGGTGCCTTTGGGTATCTGGACCGACCGCTATGGCGGGCGCATCGTGTTTTTCCTGCTGATGCTGTCAACGGTGATCCCGATCTGGCTGATGAGTTACGCCACCGCCTACTGGCACTTTCTGGTGCTGGCGCTGTTTGTCGGTCTGGCCGGCGGCTCGTTTTCGGTAGGCACACCTTATGTTGCACGCTGGTTTCCGGCTAATCGCAAAGGTCTGGCAATGGGGGTGTTTGGTGCCGGTAATTCGGGTGCGGCGCTAACCAAGTTTGTTGCTCCTGCATTGATGGCGGGTGCTGGCGGTAGCTGGACCATCGTGCCGCAGGTGTATTCGGTCGCCATGCTGCTGACTGCCATCCTGTTCTGGGTGTTTTCTGCCAGTAAGCCCGAGCACAAGGTATCAGCCAGTGTCAGTTTTTCCGATCAGATGAAGATGCTCAAGGACCCGCGTGTATGGCGTTACTGCCAGTACTACTCGGTGGTGTTTGGTGGCTATGTCGCCATGGCGCTGTGGATGACCAAGTACTACATCGGTGAATACGGCTTCGATCTTAAATATGCGGCGCTATTGGCGGCCTGTTTCTCCCTGCCGGGCGGGGTGCTGCGCGCACTGGGTGGCTGGGCATCCGACAAATACGGCGCTTACCAGACCACTTGGGCGGTGATGTGGGTGTGCTGGGTGGCCTTCTTTATCCTCAGCTATCCGCAGACCCAGTTCACCATCGCAACCATTAACGGTCCGCAATCCTTCCATCTGGGTCTGAGTCCGCTGCTATTCACCGGTGTGGTGTTTACCGTCGGTATCGCGATGGCGGTGGGCAAGGCCTCGGTGTTCAAGTTTATTGCCGATGACTTCTCCGACAATATCGGCGCGGTCTCCGGCATCGTCGGCCTGGCCGGCGGTCTGGGTGGTTTTATCCTGCCCATCATGTTTGGCGCGCTGCTGGATATCACCGGGGTGCGCACCTCCTGCTTCATGCTGCTGTACGGCACGGTGTGCGTCAGCCTGGTATGGATGCACTTCAGTTTCCGCAAGGAAAGCGTCGCCTACGGCGAGGAAGTCCTGGCCGAACACAAACTTCATCAACAGCATTCCTGAGCCTTGTCCCCAAAAGGAGAACAACCATGTCCAGTTCGGTCATCAAACGCTGGGAGCCGGAAAATCCGGGCTTTTGGCAAGAGGAAGGCGCGCAGATCGCCAAGCGTAATCTATGGATTTCCATACCGGCCCTGATGCTGGCCTTTAGTGTGTGGATGTTGTGGAGTGTGGTGGTGGTCAATCTCGACAAGGCCGGTTTTTCGCTGTCGAAAAACCAGATGTTCTGGCTGACCGCCTTGCCGGCGCTGTCGGGTGCCACCTTGCGCATTTTTTATTCATTTCTGGTGCCCATCTTCGGCGGGCGGCGCTGGACGGCCATTTCGACCGCATCCTTGCTGATTCCGGCCTTAGGCATGGGTTTTGCGCTGCGTGACCCGAGCACCGATTACCCGACCCTCTTGGTGCTGGCGCTATTGTGCGGTCTGGGGGGCGGTAACTTCAGCTCCAGCATGTCCAACATCAGCTTCTTTTTCCCCAAGGCCAAGAAGGGCATGGCCACCGGCCTGAATGCCGGCATCGGCAATCTCGGCGTGTCGGTGGTGCAGTTTGTCGTGCCGCTGGTGATTTCGGCCGGTGTGTTCGGTGTATTGAGCGGAGAGCCGCAAACCTTCGTCAAGGATGGGGTCGAGAAAAGTATCTGGCTACAGAATGCCGGCTTTATCTGGGTGCCGTTTATTGTGGTGGCTACGCTGGCCGCCTGGTTCGGCATGAACGACATTGCGGATGCCAAAGCCTCGTTTGCCGATCAGGCGGTGATTTTCAAGCGCAAGCACAACTGGTTGATGTGCTGGCTGTATGTCGGCACTTTCGGCTCATTCATCGGCTTTTCCGCCGGTCTTGCCATGCTGACCAAATCGCAGTTCCCCGGAATCAACCCGACGGCCTATGCTTTTCTTGGCCCCCTGGTTGGTGCGTTGACGCGCCCGATAGGCGGCTGGGTATCGGACAAGATCGGTGGGGCGCGGGTCACCTTCTGGGTGTTTGCCGCTATGATTTTGGCCGTGATCGGCGTGCTGCAGTTTTTACCGCAGAACGGTCATGGCGGCGATTTCTTCGGCTTTCTCGCCATGTTCATCATCCTGTTTGCGCTGACCGGCATCGGCAACGGTTCGACCTTTCGCATGATTCCGGTGATCTTCCTTACCGAACGCCAGCAAGCAGCCAAGGGTCGCGGCGTCAAGGCCGAGCATCAGGCGACACTGGATGCCGGCAAGGAGGCTGCGGCAGTGCTGGGCTTTTCCGGTGCGATTGGCGCTTACGGTGGTTTTTTCATCCCCAAGAGCTTCGGCACGTCTATCGAACTGACCGGTGGCGTGGATGCGGCCTTGCTGTGTTTTATCGCCTTTTACCTGAGCTGCATGGTCATTACCTGGTTGTTCTACTCGCGCAAGAACGCGGCCATGCCGTGCTGACGCAGGCCTGACGCCCGCGCCCATGAACCGCTCCCGCACGCTATCCGCTTGCCGGGGGCGGTTTTTTTACGTGAATCTCGAGTGAACCCAGTACGGCGGCCTAGTCACTGTGGCCTAGGCCGGTCTAGTGCGCTTGCCTGCATGTTCTCCTCCGGCAGGAGAATGGGTCTCTATATTTCTTCGGAATATGCTGTGAGGGTCGCAATCGTCTCAAAGGCCGGCATCTTCGGCCAATATGGAGAGCAATAATGAGTCACTTTCTGGACAGGCTGAAGTTCATGTCGCGGGTGAAATCCACCTTCGCCGACGGACATGGTGCCGTAGTAGATGAAGACCGCAGCTGGGAAGACGCTTACCGTAATCGCTGGACGCACGATAAGGTCGTGCGCTCCACTCACGGAGTGAACTGTACCGGATCGTGCTCGTGGAAGGTTTACGTCAAGAACGGCCTGATTACATGGGAGACGCAGCAGACCGACTACCCGCGCACCCGTCCGGATTTGCCCAATCACGAGCCGCGCGGCTGCCCGCGTGGTGCGTCGTACAGTTGGTATGTGTATTCGGCGCAGCGGGTGAAATATCCGATGATACGCGGCCGGCTGATGACCCTATGGCGCGAGGCACGCAAGACCATGGGGCCGGTTGCAGCCTGGGAATCCATCAGTCAGGACCCGGAAAAAGCCAAGCGCTATAAGGAAGTGCGCGGCCTTGGCGGCTTCGTGCGCGCCGACTGGGATACCGCCACCGAGATGATCGCGGCGGCCAATGCGCTGACCATCAAGAAGTTCGGTCCCGACCGGGTGATCGGCTTCTCGCCGATTCCGGCCATGTCCATGGTCAGCTATGCCGCAGGTTCCCGCTATCTGAGCCTGATCGGTGGGGGCTGCTTGTCGTTTTACGACTGGTATTGCGACTTGCCGCCAGCCAGCCCGCAAGTGTGGGGCGAACAGACCGACGTGCCCGAGTCGGCCGATTGGTATAACGCCAGCTACCTGATGGTGTGGGGCTCCAATGTGCCGATGACACGTACCCCCGACGCCCACTTTTACACCGAGGTGCGTTACAAGGGCACCAAAACGGTAGCGGTATCGAGTGACTTCGGTGAAATGGTCAAGTTCGGCGATATCTGGCTTGCGCCCAAGCAGGGTACTGATGCCGCGCTGGCGATGGCCATGGGTCATGTGATCCTGAAAGAATTCCACCTCTCCGGAAAATCGGACTACTTCGCGGGCTATGTGAAGCAGTACACCGATATGCCGATGCTGGTGATGCTCAGGGCGCAGGGTGGTGCTTTGGTGCCGGATCATTTCCTGCGCGCGTCACATCTGGCCGGCAATCACGGCGAAGCCAATAACCCCGAGTGGAAAACCCTGCTGCTGGACGATAGTAGCAATACCCTGGTCGTCCCTAACGGTACCATCGGTTTTCGCTGGGGCGAGAGTAAGGCCGGTGACGGCGAGAAAGTCGGCCGCTGGAATCTGGAGCAAAAAGACGGCGGCTCGGGCCGTGAAGTCGATCCGCGCCTGACGCTTCTGGGGGCGCACGATGAAGTGGCTGGCGTCGGCTTCCCTTATTTTGGTGCCGAGCACGACGAATTACTGGTACGTAATGTGCCGGTCAAACGGGTGGCACTGGCGGATGGCAGTAGCGTGCTGGTCGCGACCGTGTACGACCTGCAGATGGCCAACTACGGCATAGACCGTGGCTTGGGCGGCGGCAATGTGGCGTCGGACTTTGGCGACGATGTGCCGTATACCCCTGCGTGGCAGCACAAGCACACGGGGGTGCCGCCTGCACAGGTGATTCAGGTCGCACGCGAGTTTGCCCAAAATGCGCACGACACCCACGGCAAGAGCATGGTGATTGTTGGTGCCGGCCTCAACCACTGGTACCACATGGACATGACCTACCGCGGCATTATCAACATGTTGATGATGTGCGGCTGTGTCGGCCAGAGCGGGGGCGGCTGGGCGCACTATGTGGGCCAGGAAAAGCTGCGTCCGCAATTTGGCTGGGCCCCCCTGGCTTTTGCCACCGACTGGCAGCGCCCGCCGCGCCAGATGAACGGTACTTCGTTCTTCTACGCGCATACCAGCCAGTGGCGTCACGAAAAGCTGCATGTGGACGAAATCCTGTCGCCGACTGCAGATGCCGCAAAATACGGCCATATGAGCATGATTGACCTGAACGCCAAGAGTGAGCGCATGGGCTGGCTGCCATCCTTGCCGCAGTTGCAGACTAATCCGCTGGATGTGGTGGCAACTGCCGAGGCTGAAGGCAAGGATCCGGTGGCCTATGTCGTCGAGAACCTCAAATCGGGCAAGCTCAAGATGAGTTGCGACGACCCGGATCATGTCGCCAATTTCCCGCGCAATATGTTTGTGTGGCGCTCCAATATTCTGGGCTCCAGCGGCAAGGGGCACGAGTATTTCCTCAAGTATCTGCTGGGTACGCAGAACGCACTGTTCAGCGACGACGCCGACGGCATCAAGCCTAGCGAAGTCAAGTTTCATCAGCAGGCCCCCGAGGGCAAGCTTGATCTGTTGACGGTGCTGGACTTCCGTATGAGCACAACCTGCCTGTATGGCGATATCGTGCTGCCGACGGCGACCTGGTACGAGAAAGACGACCTCAATACCTCCGACATGCACCCCTTTATCCACCCGCTGTCCGAAGCGGTGCAACCGCTATGGGAAAGCAAGACCGATTGGGAAATCTACAAGCTGCTGGCGAAGAAATTCAGTGAAATCGGTGGCGAGTATCTGGGCACCCGCAAAGACATCGTGCTTACCCCCTTGATGCACGATACCCCCGGAGAGCTGGGTCAGGCGCTGGAGCCGAAAGACTGGAAATACGGCGAGTGCGAACTGGTACCGGGTAAGACCGCACCAAATATGACCGTGGTCGAGCGCAACTATGCCGATGTATACAAGAAGTTTACTTCGGTGGGGCCGCTACTCGACAAGCTGGGTAATGGCGGCAAGGGCATCGCCTGGAATACTGAGCACGAAGTGCAGGAGCTGGGGGCCTTGAGTAAGCGGGTTACCGAGTCCGGCGTCAGTGAAGGCCGGCCACGGCTGGACACGGCGATAGACGCCGCCGAGATGATCCTGACTTTTGCACCCGAGACCAACGGTCATGTGGCGGTCAAGGCGTGGGAAGCCCTATCCAAGATCACCGGCCGCGACCATAGCCATCTGGCCATAGGGCGCGAGCACGACAAGATCCGCTTCCGTGACGTACAGGCGCAGCCGAGGAAGATCATTTCGGCTCCGACCTGGTCTGGCCTCGAGAGCGAGGAGGTCAGCTACAACGCCGGCTACACCAATGTGCACGAGCTGATTCCATGGCGCACCCTGACCGGCCGCCAGCAGTTCTACCAGGACCACCGCTGGATGCTGGATTTCGGCGAGAGTTCCTGCGTGTACAAGCCGGCCGTCGATCTGAAAACCGTGCAGCCTATGCTGGGTCGCAAGCCCAACGGCAACACCGAGATCGTGCTCAACTTCCTGACCCCGCACCAGAAGTGGGGCATACACAGCACCTACTCGGACAATCTGAGGATGCTGACGCTGTCGCGGGGCGGCCCGCATGTGTGGATTTCGGAAGAGGAAGCCAGGACGGCGGGGCTGGTCGACAACGACTGGGTCGAAGTGTTCAACGTCAATGGCACGCTGACGGCGCGCGTGGTGGTGAGCCAGCGTATTCCCAAGGGGATGTGCATGATGTACCACGCCCAGGAGAAGATCGTAAACGTGCCCGGCGCAGAAACCAGCGGCAAGCGCGGTGGCATTCACAATTCGGTGACGCGTACCGTGCTCAAGCCGACCCATATGGTCGGCGGCTACGCCCAGCAGGCCTGGGGCTTCAACTACTACGGAACTGTGGGCGCCAACCGCGACGAATTTATCGTGCTGCGCAAGATGAACAAGGTGGACTGGCTGGAAGGCCCGTTGCTGGAAGAAGGAGCCGCCCAATGAAAATCCGTGCCCAAGTTGCCATGGTGCTTAATCTGGACAAGTGCATAGGCTGTCACACCTGTTCGGTCACCTGCAAGAATGTATGGACCAGCCGTGATGGTGTCGAATACGCCTGGTTCAATAACGTCGAGACCAAACCCGGCATCGGCTACCCAAAAGAGTGGGAGAACCAGAAGAAATGGAAGGGCGGCTGGCAGCGTAACGCAGCCGGCAAGCTCGAACCGCGTCAGGGCGGCAAGCTGAGGATACTGGCCAATCTGTTTGCCAACCCCAATCTGCCGCAGATCGACGATTACTACGAGCCGTTTACCTTCGACTACGAACACCTGCAAAAAGCGCCACTAAGCCAGACGCCACCGACCGCGCGCCCGGTGTCGGTGATTACCGGCAAAAAAATGGACAAGATCAAGTGGGGGCCGAACTGGGAGGATGACCTAGGCGGCGAGTTTGCCGCGCGCAGCAAGGATGTCTTGTTCGAAGGCATACAGAAGGAGATGTACAGCACCTTCGAAAATACCTTCATGATGTATCTGCCGCGTCTATGCGAGCACTGCCTGAATCCGGCCTGTGTCGCCAGCTGTCCGTCCGGCTCTATCTACAAGCGCGAGGACGACGGTATCGTGCTGGTCGATCAGGACAAGTGCCGTGGCTGGCGCATGTGCGTGTCTGGTTGTCCGTACAAAAAGATCTATTACAACTGGCAAAGCGGTAAGGCCGAGAAATGCACCTTCTGCTATCCGCGCATAGAAGCCGGTCAACCTACCGTGTGTTCGGAGACCTGCGTCGGCCGTATCCGTTATCTGGGGGTGCTGCTTTACGACGCCGACAAAATAGAGTCGGCCGCCAGTGTGGCTAACGAGCAGGATCTGTACGAGGAGCAGCTCAAGGTTTTCCTTGATCCGAACGATCCTGCGGTGATCGCCGAGGCGAGACGGCAGGGCATCCCCGATAGCTGGCTTGAGTCGGCGGCGAAGTCGCCGGTCTACAAGATGGCTTGCCAGTGGAAGGTGGCCTTCCCGTTGCATCCGGAATACCGCACCTTGCCTATGGTGTGGTACATCCCGCCCTTGTCGCCGATACAGGGCGTGGCCGCAGCCGGGCATATGGGCATGAACGGCATGATTCCAGACGTGAAAAGCCTGCGCATCCCGGTCAGGTATCTGGCCAATCTGTTGACGGCCGGCAAGGAAGCGCCGGTGGTCAGTGCGCTGGAGCGCATGCTGGCGATGCGTGCCTACAAGCGTGCCGAAGTGGTTCACGGCCAGCAGGATCAGGCGGTGCTGGATCAGGTAGGCCTCTCTGCCGCGACGGTGGAAGACATGTACCAGACCATGGCGATTGCCAACTACGAAGATCGTTTCGTGATTCCGTCCTCGCACAAGGAAATGGTCGAGGACAGCTTCAATGAGAAGGGTAGTTGCGGCTTTACCTTCGGCAACGGCTGCTCGGGCGGCACATCGGAAGGTTCGCTGTTCGGCAAGAAACCGCAAGGCAGCGTGATCTATGTCGATATGCCCAAGTCGCGCAAGGCGGCGACCGAGTAAATCTGTATCGGGTCGGTGCCGGCATTAGGCTGCACTGGCCCAGGAGAAGCAAGATGAGTCTTTACCGTATTTTATCGGCGTTATTGAGCTACCCGGAGCAGGACTTGCTGGATGCCAAGGGCGAAATTGCCGCTGCGCTTGAAGCTTGCCCCGAAGCACGTGATACGCTTTTACCCTTGACCGATTTTTTGGCGGGTGACGATCTGATCGCCTTGCAGGAAAATTATGTGGCGACTTTCGATCGTAGCCCCAGGCATTCGCTACATCTATTCGAGCATATCCACGGCGAGAGTCGTGACCGGGGCCAGGCGATGGTGGACCTGTTGCACGAGTATCAGGCGCACGGCTTCGAGCCATCCGAAAAAGAGCTGCCCGATCACGTGCCCTTGTTCCTCGAGTTTCTCAGTCTGATAGAGGCTGAAGAAGCTGAAAAACTGTTGGGCGATGCCATCCATGTGTTGGCGGCCATCGGCGCGCGTCTGGCACGGCATGACAGCCCATATGCTGCCGCCTTTGTGGTGCTGACCACGCTGACCCGCGTGGTGCCGCAAGAGCAGACCGACCCTCCGGTTCGCGACATGGATGAGGCCATGGAAACCTTCGGCCCCGGCGTTGATGGTGTCGAGCCCCTGCTTAAGCCGCATGATGCAATAAGCCACACCGTCCGTTTCTTCCCGCGCGGCCATCAGACCGCCAACCGAACTGCACCGGGAGCATGAGATGAGCTACCTAGACCAATTCCTGTTTGGTATTTACCCCTATATCGCGCTGAGCATCTTCTTCCTGGGTTCACTGGCGCGTTTCGAACGCGAGCAGTACAGCTGGAAAACTGATTCGTCGCAGCTTTTGTACGCGGGCCAGCTGCGAGTGGGCAATATCCTGTTCCATATCGGCATTCTCGGCCTGTTCTTTGGCCACTTTGTCGGTCTGCTGACGCCAGTGGTGTTATGGGATGCTTTGGGTGTCAGTCATGGCTTCAAGCAGATGGTTGCTATCGTGATGGGCGGGCTGTTCGGGATCTGTGCATTGGTCGGTATTTTGATCTTGCTGCTGCGACGGCTGGGTAACCCGCGTATCCGTGCTACCACCAAGATGTCCGACAAGCTGGTGTCGCTATGGATACTGGTGACGCTATTGCTGGGCCTGTCTACGCTGTTTGTTTCTTATGAACACCGTGACGGCCACATGATGGTGATATTGATGACCTGGGCGCAGCGTGTGCTGACCTTTCAGGGCGGTGCTGCCGTGCTGATGGCCGAAGTGCCGCTCTTGTTCAAGGCCCACTTGTTTATGGGCATGAGTCTGTTCGTGATTTTCCCGTTTACCCGTCTGGTGCATGTCTGGAGCGGCTTTGGTGCGCTGAGTTATCTATCGCGCGCCTGGCAGCTGGTACGTTCGCGCTAAGGCATGCGCTGATCCGGCCCAGCTTTGGCGGGTCGGCATAAACCACACAGGAGAAATACGATGCCCATTGTTGTCAACGGGGTCGAACTGACCGACTCAGAAATCGAACAGGCACTGCCCGACTACCAGGACAGTATCAATCCGGTACATGAAGCCACCACTGCCTGGGTGTTGCAGCGGGTATTGCTGGATGAGGCCGCACATCAGAGTCTGTCGCTGGACGAGCCTGAGGCCGCCATCGAGGCCTTGTTGCAACAGCAGGTGAAGGTGCCCGAGGCGGATGCCGAGAGTTGCCGCCGCCACTATGAACAGCATCCGGCGCGCTTTACCGTCGGAGAAATCGTCGAGGCCGACCATATCCTGTTTCAGGTTACGCCCGATGTGAAGCTGGATGCCCTGACTGCTCTGGCCGAATCGGTGCTCTCCGAGGTACTGGCCGACCCGGCCTGTTTTACCGGCAAGGCGCGCGCCCTGTCCAACTGTTCATCGGGCCAGCTAGGCGGGAATCTGGGGCAGTTGTCGCGTGGCGAGTCGGTGCCAGAATTCGAGCGGGTGGTGTTTGCTATGGCCGAGGGCGAGACCCTGAACCGTCTGTTGCAAACCCGCTTCGGTCTGCATATCGTGCGTGTCGTCCACAAGGAGCCGGGGCGCTTGCTGCCGTTTTCTGCCGTTGAGGCGCAGATTGCCGGTGTATTGCATGCCGCCAGTCTGGATGCGGCTACACGCCAGTACCTGAAACGGCTGGTCGGTGAGGCTAGCATCAGCGGTTTTGATTTGAAGGGTACCGACTCGCCTCTGGTGCAGTAAAGCGCGTGTCAGGCGGGCTGACGGCCATGGCATGTTTTTTGCATTACCGGTACATTGACACCCCTTTCCTCTGGAGCCTGTGATGACGGCCTTGCCCAATGGCGCAGGATTGACCGACGGTTTCGGTCGGCGTATCGACTACTTGCGGGTCTCGGTCACCGATCGTTGTGATTTGCGTTGCACTTACTGCCTGCCCAAGGGCTTCAAGGGCTTCGAGGAGCCGGCACACTGGCTGACGCTTGATGAAATGGCGCGCCTGATCGGGCTGTTTGTTGGCCTTGGCGTAGCCAAGGTTCGCCTGACCGGTGGCGAGCCCTTGCTGCGGCGCAACTTAGCCGATCTGGCACGCAAGATCACGGCCTTGCCCGGCCTTGCCGACCTGTCCTTGTCGACCAATGCGACGCGTCTGGTTCAGCATGCGCATGAGCTCAAGGCAGCGGGGGTAGGGCGTTTGAATGTGAGTCTGGACACGCTGGACGCCGATTGTTTTGCCCGCATCACCGGCCGTGATTGCCTGGCGCAGGTGCTGGATGGTTTGCTGGCGGCCAAACAGGCGGGCTTCGCACCGATCAAACTCAATGCCGTGGTGCAGGCCGGGGTGAATGAGGCCGATATCGCGCGTCTGATGGAATATTCGCTGACGCACGGCTTTGTCCTGCGCCTGATCGAAACCATGCCGATCGGCGACACCGGCCGCCAGGCCGCCTATGTGGATGTGACGGCGCTGGGCGAACGCATGGCCCGCGAGTACCGCCTGATCCCGCAGTTACTAGGGCAAGGCGCGGGGCCTGCACGCTATTGGGTCAGTCCCGATGGGGGCATGAGCTTCGGCGTGATAACCCCGATGTCACGCCATTTTTGCGCGGCATGCAACCGTGTGCGTCTTGGTGTGGATGGCACACTCTATCTGTGCCTTGGGCAAAACGACAGCGTCCCTCTGGGCGCGCTATTGCGCGCCGGGGCTAGCGATGGCGAACTGCTTGCCGCCATCCGCGCCGCTATCGCAGTCAAGCCCGAGCGCCACCATTTCAACGAGACACCGGACAAAATCGTGCGCTTTATGTCGCAGACCGGTGGTTAGAGTCAGGGAATGGCCATGCATGATATCGAACGCTTTATCGAGGGATTTTCCCGCTTTCAGTTGCAGTACTTCGACAGCAGTAGTGGTCTCTATCACGAGCTGAAGCAGGGGCAGCATCCAAGTACCCTGCTGATAGGTTGTAGCGATTCGCGCGTCGATCCTGCCCAGCTACTGGGCTGTGATCCGGGTGATATTTTTACCGTACGCAATGTGGCCAACCTGGTGCCGCCTTGCGGTGCGGCCAAGAGTCACCATGGTGTTTCTGCGGCTATCCAGTTTGCCGTAGACCAGCTTCAAGTCTCACGCATCATCGTGCTGGGGCATGCCCAGTGTGGCGGGATACGCGCCTTGATCGAGCAGCGCTTCGAGCCGAATGGTCAAGACGATTTTATCGGGCCATGGGTGGCGATTGCCGAGCCGGCACGGGTGCGGATTGAGGCGGTCATGGCCAGCGCCAGCCAGGCAGAAAAGCGTCGCGCTTGCGAGCTGGCCGCCATTTTGGTCTCGCTGAAAAATCTGGAAACCTTCCCCTGGGTCAAGCGGGCTATGGATGCCGGAAGCCTGACCCTGCATGGTTGGTATTTTGATCTGGACGCAGGCGCCTTGCTCGCGTACTCGGCTCGCTCGGATGCCTTCCTGCCTTTGGTATGCCCATTAAGCGGGCGCTGACAACCTGCCGGTCTTGCTGTAGTACGCGCTTCCTGCCGGTTTGGCCATGCGAATTTCACCGGGTTACACCCCACACTTTTTGCCGGGACATCCATGCAAGAACATAATTTTGCCATCCCGCAGCCAGACTGGGTGCACCGCCTGTCTACCCGTATTGTGGCCAGCGCCATTGCGGCACTTTTCATCATTATGGCGATGATTTCCGGTACTTTGTGGCTGTCCTGGCAGCTGGAAGGCGCCGCGGCCGCTATTAACGAGGCCGGCAGCCTGCGCATGCGGGCAACGAGGGTGGCACTGGAACTGCAAACGCCTGCTTATAGCGTTCTGGAGCGAAAGCAAAGGGTGGACACCGAACTGGCCGTGCAGGCGCGCACCCTTTCGCAACTGGTGCATGGCAATGCGGCACGGCCTTTGTTTCTTCCTGCAGAGCAGGGTGTGCAAATGCAGATGGGCCAGGTCGTGGACTACTGGGAAGGGCTGCTCAAACCTGCTGCGCTTATTGCGCTGCAAACCGGCAATAGCCATGCCTATCGACAGGCCCTGCCCGGATTCATCCATCATGCCAACAAACTGGTATTGCTGGTCGAACAGAATAACGAACGAAAAAACAATTGGTTGCGGCTGTCGCAAGGTGTGCTGGGTTTGGTGGCTTGTGCCGGCACACTGACCATGATTTATCTTTTGTATTTGTGGATCATCCTGCCGGTGTTGCGCCTGCAGCAGGGCCTGCAGCGCATGGCGCGGCATGATTTTGCTACCCGCCTGCCGGTAGAAAGCCAGGATGAGCTGGGGGCAGTGGTTGTCGGGTTTAATGCCATGGCCGATGAGCTGGAGGGCTTGTACCGCAGCCTGGAGGCGCGGGTGCGGGAGAAAACCGCGCAGCTGGCGGCACAGAACCGCGAATTGTCGGCGCTATACGAAGTTGAGGCCTTTCTCAACCAGCCAGGCGATATCGATGCTTTGTGTCGCGGGTTTTTACAAAGGGTCATGCGCCTGCTGAACGCGCAAGGCGGCAGCTTGCGGGTGCTGGACAGTAGTAGAGACAGGCTGCACCTGATGGTTTCCGAAGGGCTCTCTGATGCGCTGGTCGCCGCTGAGCGCTGCATGCGGGTAGACCATTGTTTTTGCGGTGAGGTCAGCCGTAGCGGACCGCTGGTCGTGCATGATTTTCGCCAGCGCGCAGAGTCCAGCGTCGAGCCTTTTCGCTGCAGCGAGGAAGGTTTTTCAGCTCTGGCTGTTTTCCAGATTGTGGCGGTCAACCGGGTGCTGGGCACTTTTTCCCTGCATTTTGATGCGCCACGCGAGATGGCTTCGGCCGAGATCCAGTTGCTGGCCACGTTGGGGCAAAGACTGGGTATTGCTCTGGATAACCGCCGCCTGAGTGCCAAAGCGCGCCAACTGGCTGTGGCTGAAGAGCGTTCTCTGGTTGCGCAGGGTTTGCATGACAGCATCGCGCAGGGTTTGAACTTCCTCAATCTACAGGTGCAGCTACTCGCGTCAGTCGCCCGTGAGGACAATATGGATGAGGTGCGCGAAATTATTCCGCTACTTAAAACCGGTGTCGAAGAGAGTTATCAGGATGTACGTGAACTATTGCTGAATTTCCGCAGCAAGCTGGGGCAGGGCGAGCTTCTGGCCGCCATAGACGAAACGCTGGCACGTTTTCGCCGCCAGTGCAGCGCCGAGGTGGTTCTTGACATTAAGGAACAAGGCGGTGCGCCCTTGCCGCCGGATCAGCAACTGCAAGTCCTGTTTATCTTGCAAGAAGCGCTATCCAATGTGCGCAAGCATGCCTGTGCCAGTGAAGTAAATATCGTTTTGCATAACGGATCGGACTTTGTACTGCAAGTGAGCGACAATGGCGATGGTTATGAGCCATCCGAAGTCGCGGCACGCGCAGAAAGCCACATCGGCCTGCATATCATGCAGGAACGCGCGGTCCGGCTGAATGCCCGGCTGGTGCTGAGTTCGGTACCGGGCAAAGGTACCCGCTTGATCCTGACCCTGCCACAGGCAGTACGCCAAGCAGCTTGAAAACCAAAAATGAGTCTGGCTTATGAGTATCCGCATACTACTGATAGACGATCACACCCTGTTCCGTTCCGGTATCCGCCTGTTGCTGCAGCGCCAAAGCGATTTTGATGTGGTGGGCGAGGCTGCAGATGGCGTCGAAGGCATCAAGCGCGCCAAGGTTTTGCAACCCGATGTTATTTTGCTGGACCTGAATATGCCCGGCTTGTCCGGACTGGATACCCTGCAACTGCTGGTGCAGGATCTGCCCGATGTTGCTGTGCTGATCCTGACTGTGTCGGAAGAAGCCGACGAACTGGCGCAAGCGCTACAAAATGGTGCGCGCGGTTATTTGCTGAAAAATATAGACGCAGACATCCTGACGCATGCCATACGCGATGTTGCCGCAGGGAAATCGGTGATTGCGCAGGATATGACCGCCAAGCTGGTGGCTCAGTTTCGCAATCAGCCGCGTGCCAGCTCTCCGGTAGCCGTGCCGGCCGAGCATGACAAGCTGACGCCGCGCGAACGTGAAATCGTGCAGTGTCTGGTGCGCGGTGAAAGCAATAAGGAAATTGCGCGCCATCTGGATGTGGCCGAGAGTACGGTTAAAATCCATGTGCAGAACGTGCTGAAAAAATTGAACCTGTCCAGCCGTGTGCAGGTGGCTGTCTACGCCGTGGGTCATGGCCTGGGCTGACCGAAACGTCTTCCATAAAAAACGGACCTGAGTGGTCCGTTTTTTATGTGTGCGATCCGGCTCAGGCTTTTTTGACCCAGGCGCTGCACCAGCCCTTGTTGGCAGCCAGTTTGCCGCCAAAAATGGCACACGGCGCTGCCGCATCGGTGGCCTTGCCCTGGAATAGCTGGCAGTTGCCGCAATTCTGGGTGGCTGCGTATTTAGGGAACTTGGCCTTGTCGACCTTGCTGCCGACCGCCTTGTAGCCCAGTGCTACGGCTTGCGGATCGGTTTCGGCTACGGTGGCAGGCGCGGCCATGGCCTTGCCGCCTAGTATGGCCAATGCCCCTGCTGCTGGAATGACTTTCAAGAGAAAAGTGCGACGGCTGGTCATACGTGGTAACTCCTTTACGAGGTCGGCAGTGCATCACCGTCTAAGGTGATGCGGATTTTTATATGCTTCATGAACTTTAGTGCAATTTACCCGTTTTGCTTAAGCGTTTGTCTTGATTTGGGTCAAGTATGACGCTGTTGTTGCGGCCGCATGGTTATCTTTCTTTTCCTGTCTGCCTCGCATCGCTAGACTGGCACTCTTTGGATGCCGATATTGATGAAACAGATCATAGCCATCTGCTGCGGTGCCAGTCTCGGCGCCTTGTCCCGCTGGGGCTTGAGCGAGCTTAACCGCCATTTTCCGTTGTTGCCGCCAGGCACGCTGCTCGCCAATTTGCTGGGCGGCTATCTGATAGGTTTGGCGATCGCCTATTTTGCCCATGCCGATATTGCGCCGCATTGGCGTTTGTTTGTAGTGACCGGTTTTCTTGGTGCACTGACGACGTTTTCGACTTTCTCGGTCGAGGTGACATCCTTGCTGCAGCAGGGGCGGCCGTTCTGGGCCGTATTCGCCATCGGCAGCCATGTGCTGGGCTCCTTGTTGATGACGGCGCTGGGGCTGGCCAGCTGGAATTATCTGCATAAGGCCGGTCTGTTCTGATTCAGTTTTAGGTAGTGGATAGCAGCGCCTCAACCAGTCGCCTGGCGTGGGCGGGTAGCGCCTGCCAGTCCCGGAAGGCAATTTTGAGTTCGCGCTCCGCCCAGTTATCGCTCAGCTTGATGATTCCCAGCCCGTATAGCGGCGCCAATTGCCGGGCGCTTTGTGCCGGCAGGATGCCCAGGCCGCATCCCTCGGCTACAAGGCTGGCCAGTGCCTGAAAATTAGGGGCACGTACACGTATGCGCAGGCTGTGGCCTTTCAGGCGGGCCATGTCCTGCATGAAACATTGCATGGCACTGTTATGGGGCAGGCCGACAAAGGGCTGGTCCAGTACCTCGGTAAACTGGCATTCGCAGCGTGAGGCCAGTGGATGCCGGCCGGCGGCGATGATGACCAGGCGGTCACGGGCAAAGGGCAGTTGTGTCAATTTTGCTGCGGCCATGCTGCCATCCAGTATGCCGATATCGATGGCGCCTTGCTCGATCTGGCCGACGATCTCGCGACTGGGGTGTTCGCTCAACTGCAGGTCGACGTCCGGTTCGCTGGCAAGGAAGCGTCCCAGCTTGTCGGGCAAAAATACACTGCAGGCCATGGTGTTGCCGCTGATGCGTATGCTGCGGGGCAGGCCCAGACTCATCTCGCCCATGTCGCCATTCATCTTTTCGGTCGCCTGCAGCAGGCTACGGGCATGAAACAGCAGTACTTCGCCGGCAGGGCTCAAGGAAATGCCGCGCGAATGGCGCTCTACCAGTCTGACTCCATAGATGCTTTCCATTTTTTTCAAGCGCTGGCTCGCGGCCGACAAGGCCATGGGAAAGCGCTCGGCCGCCCGGCTCAGGCTGTTGCTTTCAGCCAATAATATAAAAAACTGCAAATCCACTAGATCCAAACGCATGATGACCCTTCGTTTTTCATGAAACCAGATTGCCGCAATGAAGCAAGCAGATGGCGCGGCCGCTACGCATAATCTACGGATTGACAGGCATTAACGAATACCATGACGAATATCAAGCTAGCTGTACAGGCGAATGCCTTCGCAAATTATAAAGGCATACTGCTGGCAGTGCTATCTGCTGCCGGCTTCTCGGCCAAGGCCATTTTTGTCAAACTGGGCTTTGGCTATGGTGCCAATGCCGAGACGCTGCTGGCATTGCGCATGTTGTTTGCGCTGCCTTTTTTTGTGCTGATGGCGCTGATGTGCATCCGGCAGGGCGCGCTGCGGCGCATCGCGTCACGTGACTGGGGCGGTATCGTGGTGCTTGGCTTGTGCGGCTATTATCTGGCGAGTCTGTTTGATTTTATCGGCCTGCAATACATTTCGGCCGCACTTGAACGCCTGACGCTATTTCTGTATCCAACCGTGGTGCTGTTTCTTTCGGTGCTGTTTCTGGGTAAGCGCTATCCGCGTCAAGTCTGGCTTGCCGTGGTACTGGCCTATGCCGGTGCCGCGCTGGCCTTGCAGCATGATCTGGGCGCGGCATCTAGCGGGAGTGCCGTCTGGCAGGGAGTTGCCTGGGTCAGTGCCGGCATGCTGGCTTATGCGGTCTATATTGTCGGCTCGGGCGAGATGGTGACGCGCATCGGTGCCAACGCATTCCCGGCATTTGCGACGCTGGTAGCCTGTGCGGCCGTGCTCTTGCACTTTGCGGTGAGCCAGCCGCTGTCGGCGCTGGCGGTGCCGTGGCAGGTCTATGCGCTATGTCTGGGGATGGCCTTATTCAGTACCGTGTTTCCGGTGTGGGCGCTCAGTCATGCCATCCGTTTGCTGGGCGCCGGACGTGCCGCCTCGATGAGCACGCTGGGGCCGGTGCTGACGCTGTTTATGGGCTGGGCCATTCTGGATGAAACCCTGTCATGGTCGCAACTGGCCGGTGCGGCACTGGTGATCATGGGCGTGGTGCTGATTGCGCGTAGCCATCGAGAAAAGACGGTGCCGGCAAGGGCGGGTGCCGTGAACCTGCCGGAGGCGCAAGTCGGTACGGCTTGATACGGTGGCTGATTGCCAGTCGCAGGCATGCAGGTTACAGTGAAGATCTACCCAGCGCCCGCCATCAGACGGGCGTTATTCATTTTCGGAGAGCCCGCATGAAGCCCGTCATCCTGATCCTGCCGATAGACGGCATGAGCTGCGCCGCTTGCGCTACCCGCATTGAAAAACTGCTGGGGCGGCTGGACGGGGTGGACGCCAGCGTCAGTTTTGCCAGCGAGAGTGCGCAGCTGAGTTTCGATCCAGAAAAGCAGAGTCTGCCGCTACTGCTTGCGGCCATCGCCAAAGCCGGTTTTAGCGTGCCGCACACTACGCTGCAACTGGCATTGGAAGGCATGACGTGTGCCGCGTGTGCGATACGTATCGAGAAGGTGTTGAATCGTCTGCCGGGGGTAGAGGCCAGCGTAAACTTTGCCAGCGAAACAGTCGCCGTGACTTTCCCTGAAGGCAGCCAGAGCGCGGGTACGCTGATTGCACAAGTCAAGAAAGCGGGTTTTGGTGCGCGCCTGATCAGCAATGAGGCCGATAGTGATGCCGCCAGCGCGCGCCATGCTGCCGCTTACCGTCACGAACTGAAGGTGTTTGCACTATCGCTGCTCCTCACCTTGCCCTTCCTGCTGGAAATGGCCAGCATGCTGGCCGGTGCGCATCACGGCTTTTTGTCGCGCCCGCTGCAACTGCTGCTGGCAACACCCGTGCAGTTTTATGTGGGCTGGCGCTTTTACAAGGGCGCGTATAGTGCGCTGCGCGGGGGGGGCGCCAATATGGATGTATTGGTAGCGCTGGGTACCAGCATGGCGTGGGGCTTTTCCGCCTGGGTGACGCTGGCGGGATGGACGCAACTGCATGTCTATTTCGAGGCCAGTGCGGCGGTGATTACGCTGGTGCTGCTGGGTAAACTGATGGAGGCGCGTGCCAAGGGCAAGACCAGCGGCGCGATCGAGGCGCTGATCCGGCTGGCACCCAAGATGGCGCGGATAGAGCGCGACGGCGGTTTTGCCGAGGTGGCGGTGGCCGAACTGGTGGCCGGCGATGTGGTGGTGGTGCGTAATGGTGAAAACGTGCCGGTGGACGGGGTGATCCTGTCCGGCCAGGCCAGCTTTGATGAAAGCCTGCTCACCGGCGAGAGCCTGCCCTTGGCTAAGGGCGAGGGGGCGCAGGTATTTGCCGGTAGCAAGAGTCGGGACGGTATGGTCAGGATACGGGCCACCGGGGTGGGGAGCCGTACCCAGCTGGCGCAGATCGTCAAGCTGGTGCGCGAGGCGCAGGGTTCCAAGGCGCCGATACAGCGCCTCGCCGATGTGATTTCCGGCGTGTTTGTACCGGTGGTGGTGGGGATTGCGGCACTGACCTTTGTCGCGACCGCCTACTTCCTGGGTAGCTGGCCACAGGCGCTGATACACGCCGTGGCCGTACTGGTGATTGCCTGCCCGTGTGCGCTAGGCTTGGCGACGCCGACGGCGGTGATGATCGGCATCGGCAACGGAGCGCGGCGCGGCATCTTGTTTCGCAACGCAGCCGCGCTGGAAACAGCCGGGCGCTTGCAGCTGGTGGTGGTGGACAAGACCGGCACCCTGACCGAAGGCCGGCCCGAGCTGGTCGAGGTGCTGGCCTTGTCCCGCAGTGCTGACGAAGTGCTTGCGCTGGCGGCGGCGGTAGAAGCCGGCTCCGAGCATCCGCTGGCGCAGGCTTTACTGACTGGGGCACAGGCCAAGGATCTGGCACTGCCTGCGGTCAGTGCTTTTGATGCCGTGACCGGGCAGGGTGTCAGTGCCGATGTTGCCGGGGTTGGCCGGGTGCGGGTTGGCCAGCCGGCGTGGATAGGCCTTGCATTACCGGCAGAGGCGCAAGGCTGGGCGGCTAAGGGGCGTACCGTGATTGTGGTCGCGGCAGGGGATGAGCTATTGGGCGTGCTGGCGATTGCCGACAAGCTTAAAGCCACTTCGCGCGAGGCTGTCGCCCGCCTCAAGGCGATGGGGATACGGGTGGTGATGCTGACTGGCGACAATGGCGGCACCGCTGCCGCGATAGCGGCAGCGGCGGGCCTGTCCGAATTCAAGGGCGAGGTTAAACCCAGGGATAAGGCTGCTGCGGTTGAAGCCTATAAAAAATCCGGACTCAAGGTGGGCATGGTCGGTGACGGGGTCAATGACGCGCCGGCACTGGCGGCGGCCGATGCCAGTTTCGCGATGGGCGCAGGCTCGGATGTCGCCATCGAGGCGGCTGACGTGACGCTGATGCATGGCGATCTGATGCATCTGGTCGACGCCATCCGTTTGTCGCGTGCCACCTTGCGCAAAATTCGCCAGAACCTGTTTTTTGCCTTTATCTACAATACGCTGGGCATCCCGCTGGCGGCCTTGGGCTTGTTGAATCCGGTCATCGCCGGTGCGGCCATGGCGATGAGTTCGGTCTCGGTGGTCAGCAATTCCCTGCTGCTTA
>NZ_JBOFOO010000020.1:0-4777 GCF_051659485.1 Craterilacuibacter sp.
TGTCGCCACGCATCGCCCAGACATTGGCCCATGCGCTGGTGGCTGTCATTTCTTCGCTGGAAAGTCGTGTTCTGAGCCAATTGCTAGGCAGTCGCATGACTGCAATCATGGCTGCACTGGATGTGGCTACGCTATCCGCGCGTGCGCTGGATACGCTGCTGGCGCAAGGGCGTCAGCATGAACTGGTCGATGCTGTGCTTGCCGGTGTGGTGCGCAAACTGGATGACGAGGTGGTGCGCGAACGGATTGCCGTTGTGCTGACCGAGGCCTTGCATCTGGAAGAGGTGAGGGTGATGGGCGTGTCTCTCGGCGGGACTCTGCGCCCTTTGGTGCGCTCGGGCGCCGAGCGTCTGGTCGGGCGCTTGCAGGATGAATTAAACGCTGCGGCGCAGGATGCCGCGCATCCGTGGCGCGAGGCGGTGGATGTCTATCTGGCCGAGTGTGCGCTTCGATTAAAGGGTGATGTGCGCTGGCGCGCAAAAGTGGCAAAA
Organism: Craterilacuibacter sp.; assembly: GCF_051659485.1. Taxonomy (NCBI): domain Bacteria; kingdom Pseudomonadati; phylum Pseudomonadota; class Betaproteobacteria; order Neisseriales; family Neisseriaceae; genus Craterilacuibacter; species Craterilacuibacter sp. Next base: position 492 of record NZ_JBOFOO010000020.1, read on the forward strand.
ACCGTGGCGGCGCTGGCCTCTGATCCGGCTTTGGATCCGGTGCTTGAGCAGTTGTGGCTGGGTCTGAAAGCGTGGCTGGCACAGGATAGCCGGCGTCCGGATTCGCAGCTTGCCAATGGCTGCCATAGTCTGGTGCAGACTTTTGGCGAGCGTTTGCGTAAAGACGACAAGTTGCAGGGGCGTCTCAATCGCCGTTTGCTGGCCTTATTGCCCGCGTTTGTCGGCTACTATCGCACCAGCGTCGCCATCTTTATTTCCGACAAGCTCGATAGCTGGAGTCCGGTGGAAGTCAGTTCGCGCATCGAGTTGGCCATAGGCCGCGATCTGCAATATATCCGCATCAACGGCACGCTGGTCGGCGGCATAATAGGCTTGGTGCTATTTTCGCTGTCCCGTTTGCTGCACGCCTGAGTATGGAGGCAACAAGCCGGATACAGGCTCCGGCTTGTTGCTTGCAGCTTTACTTCTTGTTGCTGTACATAAAGCTTTCCATGGCTTGCTCGGCCAGGTTGAACCAGCCGTGCTCCATGGCGCGGAACTTCTTCCACGGGCCGTAGATCTTGGCGAAGGCCGGGTTCTTGGCGGCCTCTTCCTCATACAGCTTGAATGCCTCGGTGTGCGCGGCCTTCATGATATCGGCCGGGTACTTCTTCAGCTTGACACCTTTTTGCAGCAGGGCGACCAGTGCCTGCGGGTTTTTGGCATCGTACTCGGCAAGCATCAACAGGTTGGCCTCGGCTGAGGCCACTTCGAACGCCTGCTGGTATTCCTTGGGCAACTTGGCCCATTCCTTGGCATTGACGTAGAACGACAAATTCGGGCCCGGCTCCCAGAAGCCCGGGTAGTAATAGAACTTGGCAACTTTATAAAAACCGAGCTTTTCGTCGTCGTAAGGGCCTACCCATTCGGTGGCGTCGATGGTGCCTTTTTCCAGCGCCGGATAAATGTCGCCACCGGGAATGGACTGCGGAATGGCGCCAAGTTTGGCCATGATCTCGCCGCCGAAGCCCGGAATGCGCATCTTCAGGCCCTTCAAACCGGCCAGATCCTTCACCTCATTGCGAAACCAGCCGCCCATCTGGCAACCGGTATTGCCGCCGGGGAAGTTCACGATATTGTATTGGGCGAATAATTCACGCATCGCCTTCATGCCGCCACCGTAGTACAGCCATGCGTTTTGCTGGCGTGCAGTCAGGCCGAAGGGCAGGGAGGTGTCAAAAGCGAAGGCTTTGTTCTTGCCGACATAGTAGTAGCTGGCGGTGTGACCGCATTCGACGGTGCCATTTTGCACCACGTCCAGAACCTGATTGCCCGGTGCGATCTCGCCGCCCGGAAATACGCGGATCTGGAACTTGCCGCCGGTCAGCTCCGATACGCGCTTGGACAACTGCTCGGCCGCGCCATAGATGGTATCCAGGCTCTTGGGGAAGCTGGATGCCAGGCGCCAGCGCACGGTCGGGCCTTCTGCTGCGAGCGCGGGTGCGCTGATCGCGGCAGCGGCAATACCCGTGGCACCGGCTTTTTTCAGAAAGGAACGTCTCTCCATCGTTTTCTCCTTTTGATGGGTATGCACCTATTTGCATACCCTGTGCTTATCCGCCTGCGGTCTTCTGCCGCATGGCTTGGTTTCAGTGTTTTAATTTATCACATAGAATAATTAATCTAATTTAAATGTGCTTAATAAATAAAAACGGGGCCATCCCTGGCCCCGTTTGTCGTTTATTTGCTGCGATTGGTATACATGAAGCTTTCCATGCCCTGCTCGGCCAGATTGAACCAGCCATGCTCCAGGGCGCGGAATTTCTTCCACGGGCCGTAAATCTTGGCAAAGGCCGGGTTTTTCTTCGCCTCTTCCTCGTACAGATCGAAGGCGACGGTCTGGGCCGCCTTCATGATGTCTGCCGGATACTTCTTCAGCTTGACACCCTTTTGTAGCAAACGCACCAGCGCCTGCGGGTTCTGCGCGTCGTACTGTGCCAGCATGGTCAGATTGGCTTCTGCTGAAGCTACTTCAAACGCTTGCTGGTACTCCTTGGGCAGCTTGGCCCACTGCTTGCTGTTGACGTAGAACGACAGGGTAGGACCCGGCTCCCAGAAGCCAGGGTAGTAGTAGAACGGTGCGACTTTATAGAAGCCCAGCTTCTCGTCGTCGTAAGGGCCGACCCATTCGGTGGCGTCAATGGTGCCCTTTTCCAGCGCCGGGTAGATGTCGCCGGCCGGCAGTGACTGCGGAATCGCGCCCATCTTGGCCATGATCTCGCCGCCAAAGCCCGGAATGCGCATCTTCAGACCCTTGAGGTCGGCGATGGACTTCACTTCTTTGCGGAACCAGCCACCCATTTGGCAACCGGTGTTGCCGCCCGGGAAGTTGACGATGTTGTACTGCGCGTACAGTTCGCGCATCGCCTTGAGACCACCACCATAATACAGCCATGCGTTCTGCTGACGGGAGGTCAAACCGAAAGGCAAGGACGTGTCAAAGGCAAACGCCTTGTTCTTGCCGACATAGTAGTAGCCGGCGGTGTGGCCGCATTCTACGGTGCCGTTTTGCACCACATCCAGCACTTGGTTGCCCGGAGCAATTTCACCGGCCGGAAACACGCGGATTTGGAACTTGCCGCCGGTCAGCTCGGAAATACGCTTGGCCATGCGTTCGCCGGCACCATAAATGGTGTCCAGGCTCTTGGGAAAGCTGGACGCCATGCGCCAGCGGATCACAGGCGTATCGGCCGCCAGCGCCGGCGCACTGACGGCAACGGCTGCCGCGCCGGCTACACCGGCTTTTTTGAGGAAGGAACGTCTTTCCACGGTTTTCTCCTTTGGTAGGGGTATGTCGTGCCGTACCAGCCATAGGCCGGTACGGTCATTGTTATTGGCCGGACAACTGCTTGAGCAGTGCTGCGCCATCGTCGGCGGTTTCGCTGCTTGCCGCCGAGGCATCGCTATCGGCCGGCACTGCATTCTCAGGCAAAGCGGCATTGTCGATGGATAACTGCTCCAGTACCTGTTCGGACTTGGATTCGTCGATGACGATTTCCTTGTCGCGGAATACCGTGGTGAGCTGCGGGAAGGCGATGACCAGTCCGATCATCACGATCTGGATCAGCACATAAGGAATGGCACCCTTGTAGATATTGCTGCTCTTGACTTCCTTGCTTGCCACGCTACGCAGGTAGAACAAGGCAAAGCCGAAAGGCGGATGCATGAACGAGGTCTGCATGTTGACGGCAAGAATGACACCAAACCACACCAGATCTATGCCCAGACTCTGTGCCACCGGCGCCAGTAGCGGTACCAGAATGAAGGCAATCTCGAAGAAGTCGAGGAAGAAGGCGAGGAAGAAGACCATGATGTTCACGGCGATCAGGAAACCGACTTCGCCGCCGGGCAAGGAGACCAGCAGATGCTCGACCCACTGGTCGCCGTTGACACCCAAGAAGGCGATACGGAATACGCGTGCGCCAATCAGGATGAACACGACAAAAGTCGTCAGCTTGAGGGTGGACTCCATCGCCTGTTTGAGTAGACCGACATCCAGTTTACGGTTGATCAGGGCCAGGATGATGGCGCCCACCGCACCCATGGCACCCCCTTCAGTCGGGGTGGCAATGCCGAGGAAGATCGTGCCCAGTACCAGGAAAATCAGCAATAGCGGCGGCACCATCACCAGTAGTACCCGCAGCAGCAGCTTGTTGCCGCGCAAAGTGCGTGCTTCTTCCGGCAAGGCCGGTACCCACTGTGGCCTGAATACGCTGACGCCGAATATATATAAGGCGTAGAAAAGACACAGCAACAGGCCCGGCAGCATGGCGGCCGCATACATGTCGCCTACCGAGGTGCCAAGCTGGTCGGCCAGTACGATCAGAACCAGCGAAGGCGGGATGATCTGGGCCAGCGTGCCGGATGCTGCAATCACGCCGGTCGCCACTCTTTGGTCGTAACCGTAACGCAGCATGATGGGCAGCGAGATCAGGCCCATCGAGATCACCGAAGCGGCGACCACGCCGGTGGTTGCAGCCAGCAGGGCACCAACGAAAATGACTGCATAGGCAATACCGCCGCGCACCCGGCCAAATAGCTGGCCGATGGTGTCCAGCATGGCTTCGGCCATGCCCGAGCGTTCCAGTATCAGTCCCATAAAGGTAAAGAATGGAATCGCCAGCAGGGTATCGTTGCGCATGATGTCGAACACTTGGCGCGGCAATGCCTGCAAGAGTTCAGGCTTGAGCAAGTCGAAGTGGATGCCTATCCAGCTGAACAGTAGCCCGACAGCAGACAGGGCAAAG
>NZ_JBOFOO010000021.1:0-1597 GCF_051659485.1 Craterilacuibacter sp.
TTGCTTTTCGGAAGTGAAAAAATGCAGGTACGCCATCTGGAAACTGTATTGGACAACAGGCGGTTTGAGCCTGTCACCTATTGGTTTACTGTAGGAAGTACGGCTCTTGCCGACTCGAAAATGAAAAAATGGGCCGAGCTTGACTATACCTTGCGTCAGCGGGTTATTCCTGATGGTTTGCTGGTTCGTGTTTCTTCCATCAATCAGGATAGTCATGCAGCTTATACATTACATCGCAATTTTCTGGCGCAATTGATGCCTGCCGTAATGCCACGCTATCGCGAACGGCTATTTGGATCGGCGTTGAGCAGTTGATCTGGATTCAAGTATGCGTGATTTGCTTTCCGATAAAAAATTTCCCACCGTCCCTTCCAATTTGAATAAATAAATCTATAAACAAGATATGCACTGCATGGCAGATATTTAAATTCTCTGCAGCGTGTACGGCAGAACTCGTTCCGGCCGCCTGTCTTTTGTACTATCTGTGGAGAATCCATCATGAAGGCTTTATTGGTACGCAAGTTGAAGCAGGCATTGGCTTGCACCTTGTTGCTTGGCACTGTCAATGCCTGGGCAAGTCCTTCTGACTACCAGTTGGGTGCGGGGGATGCTATCCGGGTGCAGGTATTTCAGAATCCGGATTTGATGCTGGAGACCCGCGTTGGAGAGGGGGGCAGCATCAGCTACCCATTGATCGGACAGGTCAGGGTGGGGGGCTTGTCGCTAGCCAATGCGGAGACAGTCATTGCCAAGGCCTTGAAGAAGGGCGGTTTTGTCGAGCAGCCACAGGTCAATATTGCCTTGATGCAGGTCAGGGGTAATCAGGTTTCGGTCTTGGGGCAGGTTAATCGTCCCGGACGTTTCCCGCTGGAAACATCGAATACCCGGCTATCCGACTTGTTGGCACTGGCGGGCGGTACGACGCCAACCGGCGCAGACATGGTGGTTGTTAGCGGAAATCGTGACGGGAAACCATTCCGGAAAGAAATCGATGTCCCTGCGCTCTATCTGGCGCAGCAGGCTAATGGTGAGGATGACATCCTGATGCAAGGTGGGGATGTGCTCTATGTGCATAAGGCACCCATGTATTACATCTATGGCGAGGCACAGCGCCCCGGCGCCTATCGCATAGAACGGGGGATGACGATCAAGCAGGCGCTGGCGCAAGGTGGCGGGCCTACCGTACGCGGTACGGAAATGTGGCTGAGTGTCGAACGCAAGGGCGCCGACGGAAAATTCAGCAAGCAGCAGCTTGATATGGCGGATTCGGTCAGAAGTGATGACGTCATCTATGTCCGCGAGAGCCTGTTTTGAGTTTTTATCTGCGAAGAGAACGAACCACGGCACCGCTTATAAAGCGGTATGCGTAAAGTCGTCAGCGGATATGGCTAGCGGTGGCTAGTTGGATGTGCTCATGTCCTGCATGTAGTTTGGCGGAGAATACCTGAGACGGTAGCGGCAATACCGCTTTACATGCGGGACTGAGGTGTTTTGTTTGCTTTGCCGGAGGAGGGGGAATGAACTTTTATCAGTTGCTTCTGATCATGCGCGCCAGGTATCGCTTAGGCCTGATCGTGCTGATGTTGACACTATTGAC
>NZ_JBOFOO010000022.1:0-2298 GCF_051659485.1 Craterilacuibacter sp.
TTTAAGTTTCCCCCGGTACCGCTGATGTGTTGAATTTGACACGTTGGCCGGTACGTAGCAGACCCGCAAGGTTGAGGTTGTACTCCTATCAATTTGCGGGTTTTCAGTGCCTAGCAGATGCCTAGTTGAACACCATCGCATTATGAAGATAAGCGAATACTTGCTTGTAAATAGGTATGCAATTGGTCAGGAGGGCGCCTTCCTGCTACACTCTGCGACCTTTCTATGAAGCGCGCCAAGTCATTGTGAACAAAACGGAATTTTCATCGCTGGGGCTATCCGCCCCCTTGCTCTCCAATCTCGAAGGTCTGGGTTACCACCAGATGACGCCGATTCAGGCCCGTGCCTTGCCGGTGATGCTGGCTGGCCGCGACCTGATTGCTCAGGCCAAGACCGGTAGCGGCAAGACCGCGGCCTTTGGCCTTGGGCTGTTGTCGCGTATCAACCCGCGCTGGTTTGCCGTACAGGCACTGGTATTGTGCCCGACCCGCGAGCTGGCCGATCAGGTCGCGCGCGAGATTCGCCGTCTGGCGCGCGCCATCGATAATATCAAGGTGGTGACGCTGACCGGCGGCACCCCTATGGGCCCGCAAATCGGCTCGCTGTCCCACGGTGCGCATATCGTGGTCGGCACCCCGGGCCGTCTGCACGACCATCTGTACCGCGAAACACTGGATCTGTCCAAGGTCGAGACGCTGGTGCTGGACGAAGCCGACCGCATGGTCGACATGGGTTTCTATGAAGAAATCACCGGCATCGTCGACGCTTGTGCCAAGAAGCGCCAGACCCTGCTGTTCTCGGCCACTTATCCTGACAATATCAGGAAGCTGGCCGCCCGTTTCCTGAAAGATCCGGAACAGATCCGTCTGGAATCGCTGAACGACACCTCGCGTATCGAACAGCGCTTTTACAAAGTCTCGCCTGACGCACGTATCTCCACGGTTGCTGCGGCACTGGCACACTTCCGTCCGGCCTCGACCCTGGTGTTCTGCAACACCAAGGAACAGGTCAAGAATATGGCGCGTGACCTGACCGCCCAAGGCTTTTCTTCGCTCGCACTGTATGGCGATCTGGAACAGCGTGACCGTGATGAGATCCTGCTGCAGTTTGCTGCCGGTTGTGCCAGCGTACTGGTGGCCACCGATGTGGCTGCGCGCGGCCTGGATATCACCACCTTGGCTTGCGTGGTCAACTCCGATCTGGCGCATGATCCGGAAATCCATATCCACCGCATCGGCCGCACCGGCCGCGGCAACGACAAGGGTCTGGCGCTGAGTCTGGTCGTGCCTAGCGACGTCAAGCGTCTGGCACAAATCGAAGTGCAGCAGCAGGGCCCTGCCAACTGGCGCGACGTCAAAGAGCTGGTAGCGCAAGCTGCACCGGCCGCAGCGCCTGCCATGGTCTTGATCTGCATGACCGGCGGCAAGAAAGACAAGATCCGTCCGGGCGATATTCTGGGGGCACTGACAGGTGACGCCGGTTTGCCGGGTACGGCCATCGGCAAGATCAGCGTCAGCGACAATATCAGCTATGTCGCGATCGAACGCTCGCGCGCCAAGGAAGCACTGGCGCATCTGGATGGCGGCCGCGTCAAGGGCCGCAACCTCAAGGCGCGCCTGATTTAAGCCGCAATAGCCATGGGGTCTGTGATAAGGGAAGGTGCCTGGCGCCTTCCCTTTTTTGCATTTCAGGCGGTTTGCAGGGCCCGCTCTGTGCCTGCCAGTATTTGTATCTGGCGGCATAGCAATATGCCGACCCAGCAACCCACGAGCAGGTTGACAACAGGCATGGCCAGCCAGACTCCGTCAAGTCCCCACCATAAGGGCAGGCTATATAGTGCCGGCAGCAAGAGAACGGTTTTTGCCAGCGTGGCCAGTAGTGCCGGCCGCGTCAGTGCCATGGCTTGCAAGGCGATGATGCCCATGATCACCAGCCCGTCAAAAGGCAGTGCCAAAAGATGCAGGCGCAGGGCATGGCTGCCGGCAGCCAGCAAAACGGGGTCGCTCGCGGCAAACAAGCCGGCGATGGCAGCGGCCCATAGCTGGATGATCAGCCAGACGGCGATGCCGCCGCCCATCACGACGGCGAGTGCATAGCGGAGAATGGCGTATGCCTGACGCGGCTGTGCCGCGCCTATGGCTTGCCCCAGTAAGGGCTGGATGCCGACGGCCAGTCCATGGGCGAGCAGGGTGAATACCGTTTCGGTGTAACCGGCCACCGCATAGGCCGCCACCCCCGTGTCGGCATCGTAAATCAGCAGTTGCCAGTTGTGGAGCAACAAAACCAGCGCCAGATTCA
>NZ_JBOFOO010000023.1:0-4627 GCF_051659485.1 Craterilacuibacter sp.
ATCAAGAAACTGTCCGGCGCCAATCTCGCGCGCAACTGGGCGATGATTCCGCATGTGACCCAGTTCGACGAGGCCGATATCACCGAGATGGAAGCCTTCCGCAAGGGCATGGGCGAAGAGCTGAAGGCCGACGGCGTCAAGCTCACGCCACTGGCTTTCCTGATCAAGGCGGCGGTGGCGGCACTGAAGAAATATCCGGAATTCAACGCCAGCCTCGATGGCGACAATCTGGTGCTCAAGCAGTACTTCCATATCGGTTTTGCCGCCGATACGCCTAACGGCCTAGTGGTGCCGGTGATCAAGGACGCCGACAAGAAGAGTCTGCTCCAGATCGCTCAGGAAAGCGGCCTGCTGGCCAAGAAGGCACGCGACGGCAAGTTGCTGCCGACCGACATGCAGGGCGGCTGCTTCAGCATCTCCAGCTTGGGCGGCATTGGTGGCACCGCATTCACGCCGATTATCAATGCGCCTGAAGTCGCGATCCTTGGCGTGTCCAAGTCCGAGATCAAGCCCAAGTGGAACGGCAAGGAATTCGCGCCGCGCCTGATGCTGCCTTTGAGCCTGTCTTACGATCATCGTGTGATCGACGGCGCTTCCGCCGCACGCTTTACCGCCTATATGGCGCAGGTGCTGGCCGACATCCGTCGCTTGATGCTGTAGGTTTGAAGGGCGGGAACGGGGAAGGGTGATCGGGGAATGGGCTGGCATAGCCATCCCTTCACCGGATGCTCTCCGTTCCGGATTGCGAACTCCAGATAAAGGACAGCGGGACGGGCAAGCGGGCACAGCGGAATGATTTGACTCCCTGTTCCCCATTCCCTTATCCCGCAGTTGAAAAACATGAGCCAAATGATCGAACTGAAAGTCCCGGATATCGGCGGGCATGGTGGCGTGGATGTGATCGACGTCTTGGTCAAGGTTGGCGATAGCGTCGCCATCGACGATAGCCTGATTACGCTGGAAACCGACAAGGCCACCATGGATGTGCCGGCAAGCGAGGCCGGTGTGGTTAGGGAAGTGCTGGTCAAACTTGGCGCCAAAGTATCCGAAGGCGATGTAATTGCACTGATCGAAGCCAGTGGCGTGGCCGCAGCGCCGGCTGCCAAAGTCGATGCGCCGGCTGCCGCTACCGCCGCTTCACCGGCGGCGAGCCATGCCGGCAGCGCCGATATCGAATGCGATATGCTGGTGCTGGGCGGCGGGCCGGGCGGCTATTCTGCCGCCTTCCGTGCGGCTGATCTGGGCATGAAGGTGGTGATGGTCGAGCGTTATGCCACGCTGGGCGGCGTATGCCTGAACGTAGGCTGCATTCCGTCCAAGGCGCTATTGCATGTCGCGGCCGTGATCGAGGAAGCCAGCCACTTCTCCGACACCGGTGTCGCCTTTGGTGCGCCGCAGGTCGACCTGTCCGCGCTGAGAAAGCACAAGGAAAAAGTGGTCGGCAAGCTGACCGGCGGTCTGGCGGTGATGGCCAAGATGCGCAATGTCCAGCTGGTGCGCGGTAACGGCCGTTTTATCGACCCCCATCATATGGAAGTCGAGCTGACTGCCGGCGAAGGCAAGAACCCGACCGGCAGCAAGAGCGTGATCAAGTTCAAGCAGGCGATTATCGCGGCCGGTAGCCAGGCGGTGAAACTGCCGTTCCTGCCGGAAGACCCGCGCATTGTCGACTCGACCGGTGCGCTGGAATTGCGTCAGGTGCCGGGACGCATGCTGGTGATCGGTGGCGGCATTATCGGTCTGGAGATGGCGACGGTGTACTCGTCGCTGGGTTCGCGCATCGACGTGGTCGAAATGGCCGATGGCCTGATGGCCGGCGCCGACAAGGATCTGGTCAAGGTGTGGGAAAAGCGCAATGCGCACCGCTTCGACAAAATCATGCTCAAGACCCGTACCGTCGGTGTGACCTGCCGTCCGGATGGCGTGATGGTGAAGTTCGAAGGTGAGCAGGCACCAGCCGAAGAGCAGAAATACGATCTGGTGCTGGTGGCGGTGGGACGCAGCCCGAACGGCAAGAAGATAGGCGCCGAGAATGCCGGCATTACCATCACCGAACGCGGTTTTATCGAAGTCGACAAGCAGCAGCATACCAATGTGCCGCATATTTTCGCCATCGGCGACATCGTCGGTCAGCCTATGCTGGCGCACAAGGGCGTGCATGAAGGCCATGTGGCCGCCGAAGTCGCCAACGGGCACAAACGTTATTTCGATGCCCGCGTGATTCCGTCGGTCGCCTACACCGAACCTGAAGTGGCTTGGGTCGGCCTGACCGAGCTGGAAGCCAAAGCCCGCGGCATCAAGGTCGGTGTCGGCAAGTTCCCGTGGTCGGCCTCCGGCCGCGCGATTGCCAACGGCTGCGACTACGGCTTTACCAAGCTGATTTTCGACGCCGATACGCATCAGGTGGTGGGTGGTGCGATCGTCGGCCCCAACGCCGGCGACATGATAGGTGAAGTGGCACTGGCTATCGAAATGGGCTGTGACCCGGCCGATATCGGCAAGACCATACACCCGCATCCGACCCTGGGTGAATCGATAGGCATGGCTGCCGAAGCCTTCGAAGGCCATTGCACCGATTTGCCGCCGGTGAAGAAGCGCTAAATCGATAAGGGCGGGAATGGGGCGCGGGGAATGGGGAGTCAACTCCCTATTCCCTATTCCCGCCTTTTGGAGCGCTTAACGGCAGGATGACCAAGCCCCCATTCCCCACCCCTCCCGTGTCCTATACCATAGGCTTATGCGCCGCCTTCTTTTTGCCTTTGTTTTTTCCTGCCTGTGCTCCCCGGCCTGGGCGGCATTGACCTACAAGGTCGATATTGCTGCGCCTGATGCCCTCAAGTCCCTGCTGAACGACAATCTGGAGCTCGTCACGCTGGCGAGCGACCCGGACATGGACGAGGCCACGCTCTCGGCCCTGCTGGGTGAAACCCCCGCCGCCGCCAGGCGCCTGCTGGAAACGGCCGGCTACTTCAATGCCCGGGTCAGTGTCAGCCGGGTGCACGCCGGCCAAGTCGACATCATGGTCGAGCCTGGCGCGCCGGTACGTATCGAGACGCTCAATATCGATTACCGTGGTGCGGCGCAAGGCTCATCCGAACTGGAACGGGTAGAGGCCGGGCTGAAAATAGACTGGCCCTTGCCGGCAGGGGCGGTGTTCGATCAGGACGCCTGGGATGCCGGCAAGAAGCTGGCGGTGCGGCTATTGACGCTGCGCGCCTATCCGCTGGCCAAGCTCGCCGAATCGCGGGCCGAAGTGAATCCGGACAGCGGTCAGGTTGCGCTGAGCATCGTTATCGACAGCGGGCCGCGCATCGAGTTTGGCAAGATCCGCATCGAGGGCCTGCAGCGTTATCCCGAGAGTGTGGTCAAGGGGCAGGCCGATTTTCAGCCCGGCGGACTCTACAGCCTGGAGCAGTTGACGGTTTTCCAGAGTTCGCTGGAAGAAGACCCGCATTTTTCGTCGGCGCTGGTGATTCCGCTGCTGGACGAGATTCGGGACGGGCAGCTGCCTATTCTGGTGCGCGTGGTCGAAGTGCCGCGTCAGAAGGGCGAAATCGGCCTGACCTGGGATAGCGACGAGGGCGTGGGTACCCGCCTAGGCTACGAGCACTACAATATTTTCCGGCGCGGCTATACCGGTTCGGTGTTGCTGAACTGGAAGCAGAGCGAGAGCTCGCTGAGCTTTGGTCTGGCCTTGCCGCGCATGCGTGACGGCTATTCGCACTCGGGTAATGTTTCGCTGAAAAAGAGCACGGTACAGAATGTCGAGCGTGACACGGTAGAGGGCGGTGTCTGGCGGCTGCGCCAGCGCGGTGATATCGAGGCCCGCATCGGGGTCGAGTATGTGCTTGACCGCGAGACGATAGGCGGGGTCGAAGACCGCAATAATCAGGCGGTGTTTGCCACCCTAGGCTGGACCCAGCGCAAGCTGGACGATGCCATGGACCCGCGTAACGGCTATCTCCTGGACGGGCGGCTGTCGTCTACGCTGGGGCGTGCCTTGTCCGAAACGGCATTTGTGCGTGGCCGTGCCCGTGCCGCGCTGTATTGGTCGCCCGGCTGGATGGCCGGTACCTGGCTGGTACGTGGCGATGTAGGCGAAGTCTGGGCACAGCAAACGGCCAATGTGCCGTCGTCGCTGCTGTTTCGCGTGGGCGGGGTCAATAGCGTACGCGGCTTCGAATACGAGAGCCTGGGCGTGGCCGGCCCCAATGGTGCGGTCGAAGGCGGGCGGGTGATGGCCACCGGCTCGCTGGAGTATCTGTTTACCGTGGCGCCGCATTGGCGCGTGAGCCTGTTCCACGATATGGGTCATGCCGCCGCGAGCTGGAAGCAGTTCGAGCTGGCCAGAAGTTTCGGTTTTGGCGTGCGCTGGCTCAGTCCGGTAGCGCCGATTGCCTTTGATATCGCGCGCGGCGACACCGACCAAAAATGGCGCTGGACCATGAGTCTGGGCCTGCCTTTCTGAACGATACCTGATGACAGCAAGCGAAGAGAACTCCCGCCCGGGCGACGGCCAAGGCAGCGAACAACCGGTCCGGCCGCCGCGGCATTGGGGCCGGCGCATCCTTGTGCTCATCTTGCTGATTCTGCTGACCCTTGCCGGCGCGTTGGCCTGGCTCACCGG
>NZ_JBOFOO010000024.1:0-1158 GCF_051659485.1 Craterilacuibacter sp.
ACCCGCTTTGCCGATGGCTTCGAGTATGGTCTGGGTGCCGAAATCGGCATTTCGACCGACAAGATCCATGCCCGCGGGCCGGTAGGTTTGCTGGGACTGACCAGCCAGAAGTGGGTCGTGCTGGGCGACGGACAGATCCGTAACTAAGAACAAGCCGGGCGCAACACTGCGCCCGCTTCAGACACTGCAAAAACTGTCCGCCAACAGGCCGTCATCCGACGGCTCAAGCCGTGCCAGAAAAGAGACGACATCACCGGCAGGCAAAGGGCGGCTGAAATAATATCCCTGCACCCTGTCGCAGCCGTACTGCTGCAGCCATTGCAGCTGTTCGGCTGTTTCTACGCCTTCAGCCAGTGTCTTCAGGCCCAGCGTTCTGGCCAGACTGATAATGGCCTGAATAATGGCCCGGTCGTCGGCGTCATCCGCCATATCGGTCACAAAAGAGCGGTCTATCTTCAGTGTCTCCAAAGACAAACGCTTCAGATAACTCAGCGAAGAATAACCGGTACCGAAGTCGTCGATGGATACCCTGATCCCCATAGCCTCCAGTGTATCCAGTATTGCAACTGCTTCTTGCGGCCGGCGCATGGCCACACTCTCGGTCAGCTCCAACTCCAGCAGCCGGGCTGGAAGATGATATTCCGCCAGCAAGCCGGCGATCTGCTGCGGCAGGTTCGCCTGCTGAAACTGGGCCGCTGACAGGTTGACCGCCACCCGCACCGGCAAATAGCCGGCCTGCTGCCAGTCGCACAACTGGCTTAGCGCCTGATGCAGTACCCAGTCGCCCAGCGCGATAATCATGCCGCTTTCTTCGGCGACCGGAATAAACTCCACCGGCGAAATCCAGCCCAGTTCAGGATGCTGCCAGCGCAGCAGCGCCTCCAGTCCGATCAGCTTGCGGCTGGCAATATCATATTGCGGCTGGTAATGCAGGCTGAGCTCGCCCCTCTCCTGCGCATGACGCAAGGCGTTTTCCAGCTGCAAATGGCGTGTACTTCTGGCCAGCAGTTCCGGCCGGAAGCATCGCCAGGTGTTACGCCCGTCGCGCTTGGCGTGATACATCGCCATATCGGCACAGCGCAACAGGGTGTCAAAGTCACTGCCATCCTGCGGATACAGCGCGATGCCTATGGATGAAGTGACACTGATATCGTGTCC
>NZ_JBOFOO010000025.1:0-17631 GCF_051659485.1 Craterilacuibacter sp.
AACCATTACGTTGATTGATGCAGCGTTGACAGCCGTTTCCAAATCGCGTGGTGAGATGGGTGCTGCCGCAACCCGCCTGCAGTCGGTGTACAGCAACTTGGGTAATGTGAACAACAACACCCAGATCGCCAAGGGCCGCATCATGGATACCGACTACGCGTCCGAATCGGCCAGCATGACCTCCAAGCAGATGCTGATGCAGGCCGGCACCTCGATGCTGAAGCAGTCCGGCTCGATGAGCCAGCTGGCGATGTCGCTGCTGCAGTAATTGTTGGGCGCTGTGCGCCTGTCTGATCAAGCCGGTTGCCTGTGTGGCGCCGGCTTTTTTTATTGCGAGACATGATGAACGATGCCATCCGTCCGGTCAGTGCCAGTGCCTGCAGTCCGGCTATCCGCAGCCGCGATGGCGGCGTGCCCTTGCAGTTGGGCGAATTATTGATGCTGACGCTGGCGGCGCAGCATGCCGACGGCAGCGTGCTGCTTGAGGGGGCGGGGCTGCGGGTGCTGCTGCGCTGGCCGGCGCAACTGCCGGCGCCGGCGCCCGGTTCGGCCTGGCCGTTTGTGGTGCGGGCGCTGACGCCGCAACTGGAGCTGGCGTGGCCGCAGCGGGTGACGGACAGGCCCGCTTCGCCCGAAAACCCAGCCCCTGCACGGGGCTGGGCGCTGGATGCCGCGACACTGCCGCAACTGCGTGCGGGCAAGTTGTCCGTGCCGTTGCTGGCGCAGGATTGGCAGGCGGCATTGACGGGGGCGCTATGCGCCGAGCAGCAGCGCCAGAATTTGCGCGGGCAGCGGCATTTTTCGGCGGCCTGGCTACAGGCTGGCGCCGGCCTGCCCGAGGCGGCACCGGTGCCGGCCTTGCCCTTGAGCCTGCCGTTCTGGCTATGGGGCGGGCCGCGGCTGTGGATCGATCTGGAACAAGGGGCGCCGCAGGCGGCGGCGCATGGCTTGCCGCCCGCTGCCGATCTGGTGATCGAGATCGAACTGGAGGAGGCCGGGCCGGTGCGCTTGCTGTTGCGTCATCATCCCGAGGGCGTGGCACTGGTGATGGCAGCCACGGCGCAAGGCTGCCTGTGGCTGCAGGGGCGGCTGGTGTTGATCCGTGCCGCCGTGCGCGAAGCCGGGCTGGCCTTGGCGGTGTGCCGGGTGGTGGCGACCGGCATGCTGCCGCCGCGCTTGCTGCCCGCCAGCAGTTTGCCGGCACTGGCGGCCCATCCTTTGCCGCTGCCGCTATTCGAGGTGGCGCTCAGGGTGTTGCTGGCGGCAAGCCCGGCGCTGGCGGCGGCATGGCAGGGCGCTAGCCCAGCGTCCCGATCAGGCTGACTTCGCGGTTTTCCGGCACCTCGTTGTAGGACAGCACAGACAGCCCCGGTGCAAACAGGCGGCCGTAGCGCGCCAATAGCGGGCGGATCTGCGGCATCACCAGCAGGATGGGGGCGGTGGCGTGCTGCTTCATCTGGTCGCGTATCACCGGCATATTGACCTGCAGCTGCTGTAGTACATTAGGGTCGACCGGGTAGTTGTCCAGTTGCGCCTTGCCGCTTTGCTGCGCCTGGGTCAGCGAGGAGAGCAGCATATTTTCCAGCTCGGGAGACAGATTGAAGGCCTTCATTTCGCCGTGAACGCCCAGGATGCCCTGCACGATCTGGCGCCTGAGGGTGCAGCGCACTTCGGCGGCCAGCATGATGGGGTCCTTGCCGGTGTCGGCCACCTCGGTCAGCGTGGTGGCAATCGGCACGATGTCTTTCAGCGACACCCCCTCGGTCAGCAACTGGCGGAACACGCGCAGTTGCTGGCCCGGGGTCAGCGCCTGCGCCAGTGCTGCCGCCAGCTTGGGCGCCAGCGCCGACAGGCGCTCGTTCAGTGCGGCTACATCATCCAGCGTAAACAGTTCGCCCAGGTGTTCGCGCATCATCTTGTTCAGATGGGTGGCGACTACACTGGGGCAGTCCACCACCTGATAGCCCAGCCCCAGCGCATGCGCCTTGTCGCTGCTTTCTATCCAGGTGACCGGCATCAGGTAGGCCGGGTCGATGCCGGGGATGCCGTCCAGCTGGCCGTAGACTTGGGGCGAGGGAATCGCCATCAGCCGGTCGGCGTGAACTTCGGCCTCGGCCACGGTATTGCCGCCGATCAGGATGGCGTACTGGGTCGGTTTCAGGCGCAGGTTGTCGCGCAGGGTGATCTGCGGCAGCAGTACGCCCATGGATTCGCTCAGGCTCTGGCGCACGCCGCGCACGCGCTTGCTTAGCGGTGCGCCCTGAGCTTGATCGATCAGGCCGACCAGACGGTAACCCAGCATCACCGCCAGGGTGTCGGTATAGGGGAGCGATTGCCAGTTGAGCGCCGGTTCGGCATCGCCGGCGAGGGCCTGGCGGATCTCGGCGACATCGGCCGCTGCCGGGCGCTGCTGCCGGTTCTGCTGCATGCGCCAGCCGACAAAGCCCAGCAAGGCGGCAAAGGTGATAAAGGTCGGCCACGGCATGCCGGGGATCAGGCCTAGCACGAACATCATGCCGGCGGCGCTGAGCAGCACTGTCGGCGAGGCCAGCAACTGGGTGCCGATCTGCTGCTGCATGTCGCCGTCGTCGCTGACGCGGGTGACGATAATGGCGGCGGCCGATGACAGCAATAGCGCCGGGATCTGGGCCACCAGGCCGTCACCGATGGTCATCAGTGCATACTGGCGGAAGGCATCGGCAAAGCCCATGTCGTGCATCAGCGCGCCGATGGCCACGCCACCCACCATATTGATGATCAGGATCAGGATGCCGGCGATGGCATCACCGCGCACGAACTTGGATGCACCGTCCATCGCACCGTAGAAGTCGGCCTCGGCGGCGACATCCTTGCGCCGCTGCTGCGCCCCTTCCTGATTGATCAGGCCGGCATTCAGGTCGGCGTCGATTGCCATCTGTTTGCCGGGCAGCGCGTCCAGCGTAAAGCGGGCCGACACTTCCGAGATGCGTTCGGCGCCCTTGGTGATCACGATGAAGTTGATGATCATCAGGATCACGAACACCACCATGCCGACCACGAAGTTGCCGCCGATCACCACATGGCCGAAGGCCTCGATCACCCGGCCGGCGGCATCGGTGCCTTCATGGCCGTTGAGCAGCACCACCCGGGTCGACGCGACGTTCAGGGTCAGCCGCATCAGTGTGGTGGTGAGAATGATGGTGGGGAATACCGAGAAGTCCAGCGGCCGTCTGGCCGACACGCTGACCAGAATCACCAGAATGGCCAGCACGATATTGAAGGTGAACAGAATGTCCAGTGCCAGCGGCGGCAGAGGCAGGATCACCATGGCGAGGATGGCCAGCAGGAAAATCGGTGCTGCCACCTTCAGGCGGGCCAGTTCATTGAGGATGCGGGTAGGCAGGTTCATTTTGGTTCTCGCGGTTCGGCCAGTTCAGATGGCACCGGCAGGCTGTCTGGCAGCACCGGGGCGCTGCGGCGTTTGCCGCTGCGAAAGGCTTTCAGTTGCAATACATGGTTCAGCACCAGCGCCACCGCACGGTACAGCGTGGTGGGGATCTGCTGGTTGACTTGGGTGGTGTGGTAGCAGGCGCGTGCCAGGGGCGGAATCTCTATCACCTCGACCTCAAGTTCGCGCGCCAGCGAGCGGATAAACAGCGCCATCTCGTCTACGCCCTTGGCGATCAGATAGGGTGCTTCAGCGCGGCTTTCATCGTATTTGAGCGCCACCGCATAGTGGCTGGGGTTGACGATCACGACATCGGCAGCGGGCAGAGTCTTGCGCACGCTGCGCTGCGCCAGTTGCTGCTGGATCTGGCGCACGCGCTGCTTGATCTCGGGGCGGCCTTCGGTGCTCTTGTATTCGTCTTTCACTTCCTGCTTGCTCATTTTCTGCTGGCGGGCAAACAAAAAGGCCTGCAGCGGCACATCGATCAGCGCAAAGGCGATGAATAGCAGGATCAGCGACATCAATGCATCAGTAAATACCGTCAGGCTGTAGATCAGTGTGGCGTCCAGCGTGGCGCCCTTGAGGGCAAAGAAATCGGTCAGGGCGCTGCTGGCCACGCTCCATAGCACTAGCCCCAGCACCAGTGCCTTGACGATGGACTTGCCCATCTCGCTGGCGTGCTGGGCCGAGGCAATGCGACCGAAGTGGGCCAGCGGGTTCATGCGCTGAAACTTGGGAAAGAAATGGTCGATGGCGAACACCCAGCCGCCGGGCAGCATGGAAAAAAGAATGATGGCCAGCGGAATGGCAGCCAGAGGCAAAAGCATGCGCGCCAGCAGCGACAGCGAGCCGGAAAACAGCAGCGAAAAGCTGTTGTCCAGCACACCGGGGCCGGCGAGCGGGCTGAAGGCCAGCGCAAACAGCGTACGAAAATCCGTCAGCCACTGCGGCATCAGGGCGGCGGAAAGTTTGAGCGCCACCAAGAGACCGATGGCGCTGGCCAGATCGCGCGAGCGCGGCACTTGCCCCTTTTTGCGTGCTTCGCGCAGTTTATGGGGGGTGGCCTTTTCGCTCTTGTCGCCGCTTTTTGCTTCAGCCAAGGGCGCCTCCTGCCATCATCCTCTCCAGCAGCCCGAACACCTGCTGGCACAGCCTGAGGTAGTGGCCGGGCAGCAAGGTGGCCACCAGTGTCAGCGTCATCAGGCCGAACAGGGTGACCAGCGGAAAGCCCAGCGAAAACAGATTGAGCGCCGGCGCGACGCGGTTGATCAGGCCGAAGCCCATCTGCACCACGAAGGTCGCGAAAATGGCCGGCAGCGCCAGCAGCAGTGCCGCCGACATGGCCCAGCCTACGCCCAGCGCCAGCTGCAGCAGTGCCTGCGGCGGGATGCCGCCGCCCACCGGCCATAGCTTGAAGCTGCGGTAGATGACCTCGATCAGCACCAGATGCGCATCCACCGCAAAAAACAGCAAGGCACCGAACAGATAGAACAGGGTGGATACCACATCGCTGGAGCTGCCGTTGCCCGGGTCGTTGAGGGTGGCCATCGATAGTGCCATCTGCGACGACAGCAAGAAGCCCAGCAGCGACAGCACCACCATCACCAGCTGCAGCGCCATGCCGAACACCAGGCCAATGATGACTTCGCCCAGTGCCGCAGCGATGCCCGCGAGTGAAAACGGATCTATCGGCGCCATCTGCTGCATGGCCGGTGCGCTGATCATCGCCAGTACCAGCGCCAGCGCGACGCGGGCGCGCATCGGGGTCGCGGTCTCGCCAAGAAAAGGCATCACCGACAAGGTGGCGATATAGCGGCAAAACGGCCACCACAGCATCGGCAGCCATTGCAGCAGTTTGGGGAAAAGGCCTTCCATCTAGCCCACCAGGGTGGCTGCCCGATTGAACATGTCCACGCAAAAATCCATCAGATAGAGTGTGATCCAGTGCCCGGCCAGCGCAATGGTCAGCAAGGTGGCCAACAGGCGCGGCAGAAAGGACAGGGTCTGCTCGTTGATCTGGGTGGCCGCCTGCACCAGGCTGACCAGTACGCCGACGACGAGTGATGGCAGCACCAGGAGCACCACCAGCGTGACGATGACGACCAGCGCGTCGTGTACCAGATCCACGGCAATTTCGGGGGTCAGCATTTAATAGGCCTGTATGCTGGTGACCAGCGTATTGACGGTCAGCGACCAGCCATCGACCAGCACAAACAGCAAGAGCTTGAGCGGCAGCGAGATTACCAGCGGCGACAGCATCATCATGCCCATCGCCATCAGCACGCTGGAGACCACCAGGTCGATGACCAGAAACGGGATGAACAGCATGCAGCCGATCTGGAATGCGGTTTTCAGCTCGGATAGCAAGAAGGCCGCCAGCTTGACCACAAAGGCGTGCTCTTTGGCGTCGGTGATATGCGCCTCGCCCGACAGGCGGGCGATCTGGGCCAGCGCGGTCTTGCTGGTCTGCGCCAGCATGAAGCGCGAAACCGGCTCCTGCGCCACCACCAGTGCCTGCTGCATGGTGATCCTGTCATCGTCGAACGGCACCATCGCCTTGTCCCATACTTCCAGCCCGACCGGGCGCATCACCAGCAGGGTCAGGATCAGCGCCACCCCGGTCACGATGCGGTTGGGCAGGCCCTGCTGCAGGCCCAGCGCCAGACGCAGCAGCGACAGCACGATCACGAAGCGGGTGAAGCTGGTCATCATCAGCACCAGCACCGGCAGCAGGCCCAGCAGGGTCAGCAGGATCAGGATCTGGGTCTTGACCGTGAAGTCGATCTGGGTGCCGGCGGCGTTGGCACTGAGCAGTTCCAGCGCACCCTCGGCCTGTGCCAGCAGCGGCATCAGGCTGAGGGCTGCGCAGGTGGCCAGCAGGGGCAGGCGGCGCATCCGGCTCATGAAGACAGCGAATCCAGGTCCAGATCGTTCAGTTCGGTGATGCGCAGACCGTAATTCTCGCCGCAGATCACCACTTCGGCGCGGCCGATCAGGGTGCCGTTGACGCGGATGTCCAGTGCTTCACCGGCCTGTTTGTCCAGCTCGATGACCGAACCGGTATTGATGGCCGACAGGTCGGCCAGCGTGATTTCGGCTTCGCCTACTTCCAGCGTCAGCGTGACCGGAATCTTGCGCAGTAGCGCGCTCATGTCGCGGCGTGCAGGCGCAGGCGCCGGCGGGCTGTCCAGGGTGCCGGCATCCAGTTTTCCCAGGATGCTGTCCAGTTCTTCGAGATCGTTTTTTTCCATGGCGAGCGCTTATTCTTCGTTGGCAAATGAGGTCAGGCACAGCTTGCCGTCGTGTTCGACCACGCTGGCACTGAACAGGCGGCTGCGGCCGATGTGAACGTGGGCAAAGCCCGGGTGCGATGCTGGGAGGATCTGGCCGGGTTGCAGATCGAGGATCTCGCCCAGCGTGGTGTGCTTTTCCAGCAGGCGCGCCTGCAGTCTGATCTTGAGCTTGTCGCTAAAGCCGGCACCTGCCAGCGCTGCAGCGGCCGGTCGCGGCGCGACAAAGGCACTGCTGGCCTTGAGCAGGCGGTCGAGGCTATCGCGGTCGAGGCTGAGGCTGATGCAGCCGCCCGGTGTATTGCCTATGCCGCACAGCTGCAGTTGCAGCGCCCAGGCCGGCGGCGTATTGGGCGCGGCAGGCAGGTGCTGGACGCTGGTCGTGTCCTCGGTGCTGTCACCGCCCAGCTGGCGGATGCACTCGGGCAGTAGTGGCGCCAGCGTGGCGCCCAGCATGCGCGCAAGGCGATATTCGGTTTCGGTTTCGGCTTGGGGCTGGCTGTCGCTGCTGTCGCTGCTGCCGCGTCCGCCGTAGCGGCAATCGAGGATGTGCAGCAGCAAGGGGCGGTCGATATGGCTGCCTATGGTACTCAGGCCCACGCGGTGCCAGCACCAGCGTGCCGAGGTGGCGACTTCGCGAGTGTGGTGCAAGGCGGAGAGGGTAAGGTGGGTGCGAAAGCGCTGGCTCAGTTCGCGGCTGACAAAGTCATGCATCCTGGCTTCGATCAGCGGCATGACCAGCGGCAACTGGTGGAAGGGGCGACCCAAAGTGGTGGCATCCAGCGTCTGGACTCGCGCGGCTTCGGCAGGGCTCAGGATCTTGGATTTGGGCATGGCGTCTTCAGTGTCGGGGCGGTGTGGTGCTGCCCGATGGCTCTTATCGTCTGGTTCGCATCTTACTGAATGCACTGCGGCTTGCGGTGGTGAAAATTCACGTAAGTGTCTGTGAAAATTCACGCTACCAGTAAATAGAACTACGTTTAAACTCGCAACCGATCCAATACTGACGTCATTGTTAATGCTGGCGTCACGTCACTACTCTTGCTTGTTAAGGAAGCCCCATGGCCACAAATCTTGGCCTGATGATACTTGCCGACCAGGCTGGCATGCTGCGCGACATGACGGCGCTGGCGCGTCCCGCCGCGGCAGAACCCTCGGCTGATGAAGCACAAAGCCGGCACAGTTTCGGCGATGCCATGCTGTCGGCGCTGAACGGGGTCGATGCCCAGGGTCGCGCCGCCAGCGACAAGATGAGCGAGGTCGATAGCGGCCGCAGTAATGATCTGGTGGGGGCCATGATGATGAGCCAGGAAGCCAGCCTGTCGTTTTCGATGCTGACCCAGGTGCGCAACAAGGTGGTCAGCGCGGTGGATGACCTGATCAAGATGCCGGTCTGACCGGTGCTGTGGAGCCTGCCTTGATTTCCCGATTACGTAACGGTCTTGATGCCTGGCGCACCCGCGCGCCGGCCCTGGCCATGCCGGCCTCTGCGCTGCGCTACCTGTTACCGTTGCTGGCGCTGTCGGTGTTGCTGACGCTGGCGCTGGTGTTCTGGCTGTGGCGTGACGATGCCAGCTACCGGCCGCTATTCGGTGCCGACGAGAAGATTGCCGCCGCCGACATGATGACGGTGCTGGACAGTGAACAGATTCCGTACCGCCTGCATCCGCAAAGCGGGCAGGTTCTGGTGCCGGATGCGGCTCTGGGGCGTGCCCGCATGGCGCTGGCGTCCAAGGGGGTGGTGGCGCGTCTGCCGGCCGGTCTGGAAATCATGGACCAGAAGGATCCGCTGGGCGTCAGCCAGTTTGTGCAGGATGTGCGCTTCCGTCGAGGCCTGGAGGGGGAACTGGTGCAAAGCATGCTGGCGCTGGAGCCGGTCAAGGCTGCTCGCGTGCACCTGTCGCTGCCCAAGTCCACCTCTTTTGTCGGTGGCGGCGATGGCAAGGCTTCGGCCTCGGTCGTGCTGACGCTGAAAAACGGCCAGTCCCTGTCCGACGAGCAGGTGGCCGCCATTATCAAGCTGGTGTCCGGCAGCGTGTCTACCCTGCCGGCCTCCGCGGTGACGCTGGTGGATCAGGCCGGCAACCTGTTGTCCGCGCGGGTGGATCTCTCCGATGGCCTGCTGCAGGGTAAGGACAGTGAGGCCTCTACCGCGATCAAGGGCGAGGTGGCCGACAATGTGCGCGCCCTGCTGGCGGCGAGTCTGGGCGAGGGCAATTACCGTCTGAGCGTGACCGCCGATGTCGACAACGACAGGGTCGAGGAGACGCGCGAGCAGTACGGCGAGGCGCCCAAGGTCACTAACGAAGCATCGCGTGCCGAGACCTCAAGCAATGCACCGATGGTGGGCATCCCCGGTTCGCTGAGCAATCTGCCTATTGATATGAGTGCCTCGGCGCCGGCGGGCGAAAAGGCAGGTGCCAGTCGCCAGGCCACCACGCGCCAGTATGCCTATGACCGCAATATCACCCAGATCAAGCGTGCCCGTGGCCAGTTGCGCCGCCTGAATGTGGCGGTGGTGCTCAACCAGCGCGCGGCACCGGACGGCAAACGCTGGACGCCGGCGCAGATCGCCAATATCGAGTCGGTGTTGAAAAACGGTCTGGGTGTTGATGCCGGGCGCGGCGACAAGCTCTTGGTCAGTGCGCTGGACTTCCGCCCCGAGCCGGTACCCGAGCCGCTGTGGATGGACCCGGGCCTGTGGTATGAAGCCTTGCGCATACTGGGCTGGGCCATTCTGGGTTTGTTGGGCTACTGGCTACTGGCCAGACCGCTGCTGGCGCAACTGCGCCGGACAGTACCGGCTGCTGCCGCCTTGCCGGGCGAGCGCACGCTGGCGGCGCCATCGGCACCGCTGGCGCTGGGGGCAACAGAGCAGGGGGCGGCGGCGCTAGCGCTGCCGCACCGCGTCGGCACGGTGGTGCCCTTGCTGGAAAATTACGATCTGCCACCGGCCGGTTCGTCGGTGGATGTGCTGGTGGATCACCTGAAGGATCTGGCCGGCAAGGAGCCGGAGCGGGTGGCCGAAGTGGTGAAACAATGGGTGCAGAAAAGTGGAAAACAGCAGCAATAGTCTTGACAGCAGCCTGTCGCCTGCGGCGGTACTGGCCGCAGCCGAGTCGCAGGAGCATGCCTTAAGCCCGGTCGAGCAGGCCGCCATCCTGTTGTTGTGCATGGGGGAAGAACCTGCCGCTGCCGTATTGCGCTGCCTGAGCCGCGAGGAGTTGCTGCAGGTGACACAGGTGATGAGTGGCATGAGTGGCATCAAGGTCGATACCGTCAAGGTCACCATCCAGAAATTTTTCGACGAATACCGCGAGCAAAGCGGGGTGCATGGCGCCAGCCGCTCCTTCCTCAAGCGTTCGCTGGATCTGGCGCTGGGCAGCGATATCGCCAATTCGGTGCTGGACCAGATCTACGGCGATGCCATCCGTCCCAAGATGGCACGCCTGCAGTGGGTGTCGGCGCAATGGCTGGCTGACCGCATCGCGCACGAACATGTGCGCATGCAGGCGCTGTTTCTGGCCTTCTTGCCGCCGGCGCTGGCAGGCCAGGTGCTGGACGCTTTGCCGCAGGAGAGTCACGACCGGGTGCTGGTCAATATCGCCCGCCTCAAGGATGTGGACCGCGATCTTCTGGTCGAGCTGGAAGAGCTGGTCAACCGCTGCCTGGCCAGCCTGCATACGCAGAGTACCGGGGTCGAGGGCATGCAGCAGACGGCCGACATCATCAACCGCATGTCGGGCGACCGCGGCCGCATGATAGAGCTGCTGCGTGCGCACGACCCGAAGATCGTGTCCGAGATCGAGTCGCGCATGTACGACTTCTTTGTTTTGTCGCGCCAGACCGAAACCGTCATCGCGCGTATCTGCGAAGATGTCTCGCTGGAAATGTGGGCCATCGCGCTCAAGGGCGCCGAGCCTGCGGTGCGCGATGCCATCATCCAGACTATGCCGCGCCGTCAGGCTCAGAACTTCGAGGGCCAGATGCGCCGGCTGGGGCCGGTCCCCAAGAGCCGCATCGAGGAAGTGCGCGGCGAGATCATGGAGCTGGTCAAGGAAATGGCCGCCAACGGCGAGATCGACCTGCAGCTGTTCCCCGAGGAAGTTGTCGAGTGAAGAGCTGGCGTCCTTTTCGTTTTCCGCCGCTGCTGCAAGGCGCGCATGTCTCCGCGTTGGAGCCCATGGATGCGGCACAGCTGCAGGCCTCGGTGGCCGACGGCTTCCGTCAGGGCATGGATGCCGGTTACCACGAGGGTCTGGCTAGCGGCGAGGCTGCCGGACGGGAGCACGGGCAACAGGCCGGCTATCAGGACGGGTTGGCGCAGGGGCGCGAGCAGTCGCTTGCGCACCTGCAAAACCTGGCCGCCCCACTGGATGCTGCCGCATCCGCCTTGCGTCACACCTGCGACGACTACCAGTCTTTTCTGCGCGAGGCGGTCGTCGATCTGGTCGACCGTGTGGCGCGTCAGGTAATCCGCTGCGAACTGACCCTGCGTCCGACGCAGATTTTGACGCTGGTCGAGGAGACGCTGGCCGCCTTGCCGCCGGTCAAGGGCGAAGTCGAGGTGGTGCTCAATAGCGAGGAGTATGAGCGCATCCGTGCGCTGGCACCCGAGCGTGCCAGCCGCTGGCGCCTGATGGCCGACGCACGCCTGCCGCCGGGCGAGTGCCGTATCCGTACCCCGGAAATCGAGGCCGATGCTGGCTGTCGCCAGCGTCTGGATGCCTGTCTGGACAAGGTGCGCACACAACTGGCCGAAATAGCACCCGAGGCGCAGGCCCTGTTGCCCGAGGCCGCCTTGGTGTTGGATACGGTCGTGCCGGTGAAGAAGGCGGCAGCGGCCCGTAGCCGCGTGCGTGCGGCTAGCGCGGGCGAAACGGGCCAGGGCGTGACCGAAGCGGCGGCACCGGCACGGCGCACCAAGGCGAAGAGCAAGCCCGGTCGCGGCACGGAGGACGAACATGTTGCGTGATGCGCTGGGCCGGCTGGATCTGGGGTCCGTACCGCTGGCCAGTATTACCGGGCGTCTGGTCGGGGCTTCCGGCTTGCTGCTGGAGAGTGTGGGCTGCCCGCTGGAAACCGGCCAGCGCTGCCTGATCGAAACCGCGCGCGGCGAGTGGCTGGACGCGCAGGTGGTTGGCTTCAAGCGTGAAGTCTCGTATCTGATGCCGTTCAAGAAACCGGTGGGGCTGATGACCGGCGCCCGCGTCAAGCCGGCGCCGGATGCAGGCGGCCTGATGATAGGGCCGTCATGGCTGGGGCGTATCGTCAACGGTCTGGGCGAACCGCTGGACGAGATGGGCCGGCTGGGCGGGGATATACCGCTGTCGGCACACCCGCCGCGCATCAATCCACTGAAAAAACGGGCGGTGGACACGCCGCTGGATGTCGGCGTGCGCGCTATCAACGCGATGCTGACGCTGGGACGCGGCCAGCGCGTCGGCCTGTTTGCCGGTTCAGGGGTCGGCAAGAGTGTGCTCTTGGGCATGATGACGCGCCACACCGAAGCCGAGGTGGTGGTGGTCGGGCTGATTGGCGAGCGCGGGCGCGAGGTGCGCGAGTTTGTCGAGCATGCGCTGGGCGCCGCAGGGCTGGCCAAGGCAGTGCTGGTGGTGGCGCCGGCGGATGAGTCGCCGCTGATGCGCCTGAAGGCAACCGAACTGTGCCACACCATCGCCGCGCATTTTCGCGATCAGGGGCAGAACGTGCTGCTGTTGGTCGATTCGCTGACGCGCTATGCGATGGCGCAGCGCGAAGTGGCGCTGGCGCTGGGCGAGCCGCCGGCCACCCGCGGCTATCCGCCATCGGTGTTCGGCATGCTGCCGGCGCTGGCGGAAAGTGCCGGCAATGGTGAAGGGAGCGAGGGCAGTATGAGCGCGATCTACACCGTGCTGGCCGAAGGCGATGACCAGCAGGACCCGGTGGTCGATACCGCGCGTGCCATTCTCGACGGCCATATCGTGTTGACGCGCGAACTGGCCGAGCGCGGCCATTATCCTGCCATCGATATCGCGGCATCGGTCAGCCGCTGTATGGGGCAGGTGGTGTCGCGCGAAGTGAAGCAGGCGGCGCAGGGCACCAAGGCGTTGTGGTCGCGCTATCAGGAGGTGCGGGCGCTGCTGCCGCTGGGTGCGTATGTGGCCGGTGCCGATCACCAGACCGATCGTGCGCTGGCGCTGCTGCCGGCGATGGAGGCTTTGCTGCGCCAGGATGCCGACACCGGCGCGGCGCTGGCCGATAGCTGGCAACAATTACAGGATCTCATCAATACATGAATGCCCGCCACCATCTGCAGACCATGAGCCTGATGCTGAATCTGCGCCAGCGCGATGTCGAGCGCGCCGCTGACGAACTGAAGGCCAAGCATGCGCTGCAGTCGCGCTACCGGCGCAATATCGAGCGCCTGGATGCGCTGGGCGCTGCCGCTTCCAGTTCGACCGCCTTTAATGCATCGCAGGCACTGAATATGTCGGCGTACAAGGGGCAGTTGGCCACGCTCAGGCTGGGGCAGCAGCAGGATCTGGCCTTATCGCTGGCCGATGCCGAAATCAGCCGTCAGGCGCTGGTGCAAGCCAGGCTCAAGCGTGAAGCGATGGCGCAGGTGCGCGATGTGACCGCCTTGCGCCTGTCACGCGAAGGCGAGGTACGCGAACAGAAGCGCACCGATGATGCTGCGGTGCTGAGCTGGCAGCGTCAGCAACACGGCCGCTAAGCGAGGGTGTCATGGGTTTTTTTATCAAGATGGCCGGTGTTTTTGGCGGAAATTCAAGAAAACGTCGTTCGCGGTCGCCTGTTGTTTATATGGTGGACTGCCCGAACAGGATATTGCGATGACCGACTTTAACCCCGCCCAGATGGCCAGCCAGATGGCCACTTATTATGTGCAAGGCGCGAAAGCGCAACTGGAGACACAGAGCAAGCAGTCCAAGGGACGCAGCGATGCGCTGAATAGCCTGCAAAAATCGCTGCAGGACTTTCGCACCGCGCTAGGGACGCTGTCATCGAAAAAGAATGTGATGGCGATGGCGGCAACGCTGAGCCAGGACGGCCTGGCAACGGCCAGCGCCAGCGGCAAGGCGCAGCCGGGGCGCTATTCGCTGTTTGTCGAAAAGGTGGCCACTGCGCACCAGATCAGTTTTGTGCCGCCTGACAGCCTTGCGGTTGCCACCGGCGAAAGCCTGATGGTGGCGGTGGGCTCCAGCAGCTTTTCGGTGTCGCTGAAGGAGGCGGACACCGATGGCGTGGTCGGACTGTCGGCCGCCGAGATTGCCCGTGCGGTGAACCAGCACAAGGACAATGCCGGCAAGGTCAGTGCGATGGTGGCGACCGACAATGCCGGCAAGAGCACCTTGGTGCTGTCTGCCGGGCAGACCGGTGCCGCCAACACGATCACGCTGACGACAGGCAATGCAGCTCTGGATGCGGCCGTTAAGGCAGCTGCCCCGCTGACTGCCGCACAGGATGCGGTGGTGTGGATGGGGGCCGAGGGCAGTGGCGTCAAGCTGACGCAGGCCAGCAATACCTTTACCGGTATCGACGGCATCACGCTGAATCTTGCACGCGCCCAGAAAAGCGGCGATGTACCGCTGGTGTTGAATGTCGCACGCAGCGACACGGATACCGCGGCCAATGTGCAGGGCTTTGTCGACGGCTACAACGCGCTGCTCAAGAACATTAACAGCCTGACCGTGGCCGGCAGTGCCGAAAAAGGCCAGAGCGCCGGTGCCTTCGCTTCCGACAGTAGCGTACGCGCCTTGCGCGAGCGCCTGAATACGATGATACGGCAGGATTTTGGCGGGGTGAAACTCGCCGAACTGGGCATTAACGCGACGCGTGACGGCAGCTTGACGCTGGACAAGACCAAGCTTGGCAAGCTCTTGGACAGCAAGCCGGCGGCGCTGGATAGCTTTTTTATCGGTGCCAGTGGCAGCGAAGGCCTGCTCAAGGCGGCAAGCAACTATGCCGACCAGTGGCTGAATTCGGGCAAGGGCATCCTTTCGCAGCGCAAGGCATCGGAGCAGCGCATCAGCCTGGATATTGGCAAGCGCCAGGAGCGCATCGACAAGGATTATGACCAGGCCTACCAGCGCTATCTGAGCCAGTACAGCCAGTTGCAGCAGTTGCAGACGCAGATGGCCAAGACCATGGAAATGTTGAATAGCAATCTTGGCGCCTGAATGCGCCGCTAGCGGGAGCGGGAATATGGATTACGAGGCATATCGCAGTTACCACACGGTGAATCTGGAGTCCCAGACCAGCCAGGCATCACCGGTGCAACTGGTACTGGTGCTGTTTGACGGCCTGGGTGAAGAGTTGGCGCGCGCACGTGCCCATATCGAACATGGCCGTTACGAGGAAAAGGGCGACAGCATCAGCAAGTGCATCAACATCCTCAACGGCTTGTCCGGGGCGCTGGATTTTGATGCCGGCGGCGAGGTGGTGACTAATCTGGCGCGGCTTTACGATTACTGCGCCTATCGCCTGTACGATGCCAGTGTCAAGCTGGATGCCGCCGCCATCGATGAGGTGGCGGGCTTGCTGGAAACGCTTAAAGGCGGCTGGATAGGGGTCAGGGATCAGCATGAAACCGTTGCCGCCTGATGCGACGCAGTGGGCGCATGCCTTGCGCCAGGCTGCCGCAGCCGAAGACTGGCCGCAGCTGACGCTGCTGGATCGGCAACTGCAAGACTATCTGCAGCAGCCTGACCGCCCGCACGAACGCGATTTGCTGCAGGCCTTGCGCAGCGCCTACGCCGATGCGATGGCCATTTGTGCCGCACACCGCAGCAGGCTTGAAAATGAAATGTCACGTCTGGCCAGTTCGCGCGAAGGGCAGCAGGCCTATGCGCAATTCAGCGAAACGGAGTGGACATGATGACGCTTTCCCGGCCCCTTGCCGGCACGCAATCTGGCATACGCACGGCAGTGCCGTCGTTACCGGTGGACCCGGCTTGTGTGCTGCCTGATGGCAGCAGCTTTGCCGGCCTGCTGGCAGGCGAGGACGGGACGGGGCTTGCGGAGGACGCGACGGATGGTGTGCCGGTGACGGACCGGTCTACTTTGGCACCCGTGCCAGTCGTGGTGCCGCTAGCTGAGCATTCCGATTTGCCGGTGCTGATCCCTGTGTCCAGCGCCCCGCTGCCTGTGCCGGGCAGTAGCGAATCTGTGACCGACGGGCTTGGCTTGCCATTTTCCCGTACGCGGCCTGTGGCCGACGGGCTTGCCCCGCTATCCGCGGCTGCGCTGCCGCTGTATCCGTGGCACCCCGCGCAGCAGTCTTCTGCGGCAGCGCAGGTCAGACCGCTGCCGGTGCCCGCTGATGCTGCGGATCGCACGCCCCGGGTTGTGGCACAGGGGCTGGCGCCGTCTTTGGGGGCCGACACCAAGCCGGATGTGGCGCTGACCGGCGCCGTTCCGCTACCGCTTAGTCCCGCTTCGGCCCCGGCATTGCCGCAGCTATCCGCGCAGGTGGCCGAGGAGGCAAGGGCAGGCTGGATGGTGGCCGTCCCGCCGCACAAGGGTCTGCCCGAGTGGGCGCCTGTCACGCTGACGCCGGGCAAACCCGAGCACTGGGGCGAGGCGTTACGCAATGCATTGGGTGAGCGCCTGCAGTTGCAAACTGCACACGGGATGGACAAGGCGCTGATCCGCCTGGACCCGCCGGCAATGGGGGCGCTGGAAATCGCCATCCGCCATGAAGCCGGCGTGCTGTCAGTGCAGTTGACGGCCTCGAACCCGGATGTGGTGCGCCAGTTGCAGGCGATGGGCGAAGGTTTGCGTCAGGATCTGGCGCAGCGCCAGCAGGCTCAGGTCAGCGTCGAGGTGCGCGAAGGTCAGGCCGGCAGCGGCCAGAGCCAAGGGCGCCAAGAAGGGCAGCGGCGTGATGAGCGTACGCCGGGCAAGGCACTGTATGAGGCCGATGTTACCGGGGAGGCCTTCGAGGCGGAGCCGGGTTTAAGCAGGGTTTGAGGGTCGTCATGAAAAAAGCGGTATTGATAATAGCCGGGGCGCTACTCACCGTGGCTTTGAGCGGGGGCGGGGTCTATTTCTGGATGTCGCAGGGCGCGCACGGCAAAAGCGCCGAGCCGGTTACCGAGCCTGCCGTGACAGGCAACCGTTTTGTCAGTCTGGACAAGGTGATCGTGATGCTCAAGAGCGCACCGGAAGGCGGGGCCATGCAGTATATGGTGGTGGATCTGGTGTTCCGGACTTCGGAAAAACAGGAGGCCGAGGTCAAGACCCAGCTGCCTTTGCTCAAGAGCCTGGCGGTGCGTTCGCTGTCGCTGCTGGATGGTCATCAGGCAGCGGCGCTGGGCGTGGATGCGCACCAGCAGCGCCTGTCCAAGGCCTATGTCGCCGCCTTCGGCAAGGAACGGCGCGAGATGCCTTTTTCTGAAGTGATGGTGTCCAAGCTGATCGTAGAGTAAAGCCATGTATACCGATTACGCCGATGATGTCCGCCCGCTAGACGAAGCGCAGGCATTGAACGGCTATCTGCCGCTGGTCAAGCGTATCGTGCGCCAACTGGCCTCGCAGTGCGCGGCCGTGATCGAGCGCGAGGATATGGAGCAGATTGGACTGATGGCGCTGCTGGAGTCCTTGCGCCGCTATGGCGAGCCGGACGAGCGTTTTGCCGGCTTTGCCGTATTGCGTATTCGTGGCGCGATTCTGGACGAATTGCGGCGTCTGGACTGGCGGCCACGGACGGTGCGCCAGGATGCGCACCGGATGCGCGATGGTTTGCGCGAACTGACGCGCAAGCTGGGGCGCGAACCCAGCGAGGCGGAAGCCTGTGCCGAACTGGGGCTGAGTGCGCAGGACTACGGTGAGGCGATGCAGGCCGAGAGCGCCGAGGCGATGGCCAGTCTGGATGAAATGCTGGCATCGGGGCACGAGCCGGGTGCTGCGCCA